>JAZDHO010000192.1:0-10811 GCA_043805815.1 Chloroflexota bacterium | reverse complement strand
GGCCGCATGCTGAGCGACGTGCTCTCCGAGCCGGGGCTGAATTGCCTGATCTATGCGACTGCAATGGAAGCGCTTGCCGAACCCTGCGACGTGTTCTTTGAGTTCACAAAACCGGAGGCGGCCAAGGTCAACGTGCTGGCGGCGCTGGAAAGCGGCGCACATGCGGTCATTGGCACCTCAGGACTGACGGACGCCGACTATGCTGAGATCGCCTCCGCCGCGCAGCAGCACCAACGCGGGGTGCTGGCGGTCGGCAATTTTGCATTGACCGTGGTCCTGTTGCAGAAGTTTGCGGAGATCGCCGCCCGGTACATCCCTCAGTGGGAGATCATCGACTATGCCAGTGACGGCAAGCAGGATGCGCCCAGCGGCACCGTGCGTGAACTGGCATTTCGCCTGTCGCGCATCCGCACCTCTGAGCTGACCATCCCCTTAGAGCAGACGCAAGGCATGCCGGAGGCGCGCGGCGGGCGCCTCAACGGATCCCAGTTCACTCCGTGCGGCTTCCAGGATATACGATTTCTGCTGAGGTCATCTTCGGCATGCCCGACCAACAACTCAGCCTGCGGCACGACGCCGGCAGCGGTCCTCAGCCCTACGTGGACGGTGCGCTGCTGGCGATCCGCAAGGTGCATACGGTTCTGGGCATGCGGCGCGGTCTGGACAGCGTGCTCGACCTCGCCTAGGGAGGCTGCCTGGTCGTCTGCGATTGCATGCCCGGTCGTTTGGCAGTACCATAGTGCGCGCTGTTACCGCGGGAGTCGATATGAACGCACCTCTGCCCTACATTGTGATCGCAACTGCAGCACTGCTGATCCTCGCCATTCTGGCGTACGCCAGCTTCAAGAGCGGCCGGCCTCAGAGGCTGACGCCGCTGGCGGGCCTGGCCTTTGCATTCGTCCTGGCGGGCATCCTGTTCGGCCAGGATCGCTTCATCGGTCACGGCCTGATGGGCGTGGGCGTGCTGCTCGCGCTCATCGATATCATCCAGAAGAGCCGCGGCCCCGTCGGGTAGAATCCTGCAGCGCAGGCGGCACGCGTGCCCGTTCTGGACGACCTGCTCGCAAGCCTTCCGACCGACAATGTGCAAGTGCGCCAGGTGCTGGTGGGCGCACATTGGACGGTCGTATGCAGCCGTCGCGCCGGCATGGCCGCAAGCCTCATGTCAGAGCGCCCGCATGGGCACACGCACGTCCGCGACGTCGGCCGGCTTCATCTGAAACCTGCCAGAGAGCTGGCGGAACTGGCCCGCTCCACCGACCTGTTGGAGGCCAGCATCGGCGTGGCTGCGATCAACTCATTGCTGGATGTGCAGGAGTCCGCGGCACGTGAGATCAATGCCTCTGCCGTCCTGGCAGCGCGCGGCAAAGGCAGGAACGTGGCGCTGGTCGGGCATTTCCCGTTCATCGAGCAGCTGCGCCCGGCCGTAGGCCAGCTCTGGGTGCTTGAGCTGCATCCCGCCGAGGGGGAACACCCCGCCGAAGCCGCAGCCGATCTGCTGCCCAGGGCCGATGTGGTTGCCATCACCGGCAGCGCGCTGGCCAATCACACGCTGGATGAATTGCTGGCCCTCTGCAGCCCCGGGGCGACGGTCATGGTCCTCGGTCCGAGCACGCCGCTCTCGCCCGTACTGTTCGCGCACGGCGCGACCATCATCTCCGGCACGCGTGTCGTGGACGAGGCCGCCGTGCTGCGCACGGTGGGACAGGGGGCTTCCTTCCGCCAGGTCGAGGGCACAAAGCTGCTCACCCTTGTCCGGGATGAGGCAACATAGCACGCAGAGAGACATCATGCACCGGCAAGGGCGGCTGCGCCGGAGCGCAGGCCGCCTCTGGATACCGATGGCAGGGCGCGTGGAACCTGGACCGGCGCGTACCAACTGACATTGCTCGCGCCGTTCGTCATCGGCGCGGTGTCTCACCTCTGCTGTGCTGACTACGGCACTGATGCTGCTTTCAGCGGGAGCAGCGGACAGGGCGTGCAGGTCGCGGGCGCCGAACCTGTTGGCTCGCGGCGAAGAGAGCGGCTGGGAGCTTTGGCTCCCAGCCGCTTGATGCTTCCTGACGGCGCTACGCGTCTATTGCTTCAGTGATTCGGCCTGGTCGCTCTACAATGTGCGACGATTGGCAGGCCGGGTGCTGAAACGCCCATCAGCCCTCGAGCTTGGCCTTGAGCGTCTTGAGGTCGCGCTCAAAGCTCTTCTCCACTTCCTTGCCGAGCAGGCCCTCGGCCACCTTGAAGAATCCGCCCGCCTCGCCCTTCATTGAGAACGTCATGCGCGTCCCGCCCTCCACCTCTTCGAAGGTCTGCATCCCCTCGAATTGGACGGGCCCGGAGGTGGTCTTGAACCCGAAGCGGTGCGGCGGGTCGTAGACGGTCACCGCGACGTCGTTTTTCATTTCCTTGCCCAGGAATTTCTGCACCAGGACCGAGGTCGCGCCGACACCGACGGGACCGGGGGAAGTCTGCTCGGCGCGCACAATATCGGCCGACCACTCGGCGTTCTTGCTGATATCGGTGGCATACGCGAACACCTCGCCAATCGGGCGGTTGACTTGGACACTCTTTTCAACGGAAATCATGGGGACACCTCCACTGTCTGCGCCTGTACAGGATGATTAACCTGGTGCCATCTTTGCCGATCAAGGGTCGGCACGATCAGCACTTCTGCCGGAGTGGCGAGTATATCACCGGAGGCGAATCGTGGCAGCCCCACCACCCTGACCGGACCGGTCAGGGAAATCCATCCTGAACCGACTCCGCTGGATGACGGCTGGTCGTTGATTCTGCCGGGGGTCAGCCCGCCGAGGCAGGCGCCGGTGGATGGTGCGTTGGGGTATCGGCGAGCCGGCGGGCGGCCGTGTCACCTATAGTACAATCCGCCAACCGAACGAAAAGCATCAGAGATGGATAGCAGGGTGTGACGAGGCGCATGCCGCGGGGGGAAACCTCCCCTTCGCCTCCGGCATCCCCGGCCGGAAGGTCCGCATGAGCAAGACGCCAAAACCCAAAAAGAAGTCCACCAGGACGAAAGCGGCGGCGGTCAAACGCCCCGCCCGCCGCAAGCCGCCGTGGCCGGCCTCCAGGGCGCCTCGCGCCCCCGCGGGCGATGCGCGCGAGCTGTCGGCCCAGCTGGCTGTCATCAACAGTGTGCAGGCCGGCCTGGCATCGCGGCTGTCCCTTCAGGGTATCTACGACCTCGTCGGCGACAAGATCCGCGAGATCTTTGATGCGCAGAGCATCTTGATCAGCGAATTCGACCTCCAACGCCGGACGCGGAGGCTGCTGTATGTTTGGGAAAAGGGCCGGCGTTTCTCCGCGCCTGAGGCCCCGTTGGGCAAACACCATGAATACATGATCGAGTCACGGAAGTCGTTGGTTGTGCATGAAGACGCCGGCGCCGCGATGGTGAAGTATGGCATGCGGATTGTACCCGGCAGCCAGGGCATGAAGTCCGGCGTGTTCGTGCCCCTGCTGGCCGATGGTCAAGTCACGGGACTTGTCAGCCTTCAGAACGCGGACCGCGAGAACGCCTTCAGTGAATCGGACGTGCACCTGCTGGAGGCGCTTGCTGGCTCGATGAGCATTGCCCTCGAGAACGCCCGCCTGTTCGACGAGACCCAGCGCCTGCTGAAGGAGACCGAGCAGCGGAATGCCGAGCTAGCGGTCATCAACAGCGTTCAGCAGGGACTGGCCTCCAAGTTGGATATGCAGGGCATTTACGAACTGGTGGGTGAGAAGGTGCGCGAGATCTTTGACGCCAATACGGTGGTCCTGGCGACCTTCGACCTTGAGAAGGACCTGATGCACCGGCACTACATCTTTGAGCGGGGCCAGCGCCTGTACGTGGAGCCGCTTCCCATTCCGGCGAGCTGGCGCAACTTCATCCAGCAGGGACAGCCGGCTCTGACCAACGCCGGTGTCGCCGGACTCCTCCAGCGCATAGACCCGGGCTTCAAGGTCCCCGTCGGGGAGATGCCCAAGGCCGTTTTGAGCGTCCCCTTGAAGATGCAGGGCGAGGTGCGCGGTGTGATCAGCCTGCAGAACGTCGACCACGAGAACGCGTTCAGCGAATCGGACCTGCGGCTTCTACAGACCCTGGCCAACTCGATGAGCGTGGCGCTCGAGAACGCCCACCTGTTTGACGAGACCCAGCGCTTGCTAAAGGAAACCGAGCAGCGCGCCGCGGAGTTGGCCGTGATCAACAGTGTGCAGGCCGGCCTGGCCTCGCACATGGATATGCAAGGCATCTATGAGTTGGTCGGTGAAAAGGTGCGTGAGATATTCGAAGCGGATACTGCATCCATCGCCATCTTTGACCTCCCGCGGCGGGAGTTCAACGTCGTGTACTACGTGGATCAGGACCGCCGATATGATTCTCGGGCAATCCCACTGGGCAGGGGATTGACCACTGAGATCTTCGAAACGCGCCGGCCGCTGATATTGAACACGCTTGAGGAGGAGGCGGGGCACGATGTCGTGCACGACCCGTACGAGAAGCCTGCGGATGATCTTAATGAATCGTTCCTTGGAGTGCCGATCCTCCTTGGGGATGAGGTTAGAGGGGTCCTCACTGTTCAAAGTCACCAGAAGCGCGCCTATGCTGAAACCCACGCCCGACTTATAACAACGCTCGCAAATTCCATGAGTGTGGCGCTCGAGAATGCACGACTGTTCGGCGAGACCCAGCGCCTCCTAAAGGAAACCGAGCAGCGTAATAGCGAGCTCGCCACTCTCAACAGCATTGGCGACGCCATGTCGCAATCGCTTGATGTGAAAGCCCTGACACAGGTCGTCGGGGACAGGATGCGGGAGATCTTCGACTCGGATACTGTGGAGATCATGCTGCTCGACCGCGAGACAAGTCTCATCCATGTACCCTATGAGTATGACAGAAATGGCGGCGGGTACATTGACTATGTGGAGCCATTCCCACTGGGCAAAGGACTGGCGACCAAGGTGATCGTCTCGGGCCAACCGCTGATGCTGGGTACAGTGGAGGAGGAGATCGCCAACGGCGCGTACTTCCCGCCAGAGATCATCGAGAAGGGATGGGGCGATCTCTCACAATCCTGGCTCGGCGTTCCGATCATGGTGAAAGACGAGCCGCTTGGCCTGCTTGCCCTGGCAGCTGCCGCCCCGCACGCATTCAAGGAGAGTCAACTGCGACTGCTCCATACGATCTCAGCCGGAGTGGGAACGGCGATGGAAAACGCGCGCCTGTTCGAGGCTGAAAAACAGCGCGCCGCCGAACTGGGCACGGTTAACACGGTCAGCTCCGCCCTGGCCAGTGAACTTGACCTGAGTACCCTGATCAACCTCGTCGGCGAGCAGATGCACACGGTGTTCCGCGCCGACATCGCCTGCGTCGCCATGCTCGATGAGGCCGGCGGTACGATCAACTTCCCGTATACCTTTGGCGAGGACCTGCCGTCACTGCCGTTTGGCGAGGGATTGACGAGCAGGATCATCGAAAGCGGCAGGGCGCTCCTGATCAATGACAGATCTGCAAGGCAGACCCTGGTGCCCGGCGCTGCCGTTGTGGGCAGGCAGGCACAGAGCTATCTCGGCGTGCCGATCATCGTGGGCGGCCGGGCCGTGGGCGTGCTCAGCGTGCAGAGCACCGGGCGCGAGGGCGCCTTCGGAGCAGCTGACGAACGCCTGCTGACCACCATTGCCTCCAACGTCGCCACCGCGCTGCAAAACGCCCGTTTGTATACGCAGGCCCGGCAGGCGCGCCTGGACGCAGAACAGGCCAATCAGGCCAAGAGCGCCTTCCTGGCCAACATGAGCCACGAGCTGCGCACGCCGCTCAATGCCATCATCGGCTTCACGCGCATCGTGCGCCGCAAGGGCGAGGGCCTGCTGCCGGAGAAGCAGACCGAGAACCTGGACAAGGTGCTCCTCAGCGCCGAGCACCTGCTCGGTCTGATCAACACCGTACTGGACATCGCCAAGATCGAGGCGGGCCGCATGGACGTGCTGCCATCCAACTTCCGCATCGATGCGCTGCTCGATCTGTGCACCAACACCACCCAGCCCCTGCTCAAGCCCGGCGTGGTGCTGGAAAAGCAGGTGGATCACCGCCTGAACCTCGTCCATTCGGATCAGGACAAGCTCCGCCAGATCGTGCTCAACCTGTTGAGCAACGCCGCCAAGTTCACCACCCAGGGCCGGATCGTGCTGGCCGCCCGGGCGGACGGCGGCGACAACCTGACCATCTCCGTATCCGATACCGGCATCGGCATCGGCGCGCAGGACCTGCCGCGCATCTTCGCCGAGTTCCAACAGGCGGATAACAGCACCACCCGCGAGTACGGCGGCACCGGCCTGGGACTCACCATTAGCCGCGACCTGGCACATCTTCTCGGTGGCGAGCTTACAGCCGACAGCGAACCGGGCAAAGGCTCCACGTTCACACTCAGCATCCCCACCCACTATCGCCCTGCGGCTCCCCCGCCGCCGCCCGAAGCTGCCGTGACCTCGCCGGCAAGGGAGCTGCCCGCATGAAGACCATCCTCATCGTCGAAGACCTCGACCTGAACATCGACCTGCTCACCCAGCTGCTGGAGAATGATTACTCGCTGATCATGGCCAAGGACGGCGCGCAAGGCGTGGCACTGGCCGACGAAAAGCGGCCGGATCTGGTCATCATGGATATTGCGCTGCCCGTCATGGATGGCTACGAAGCGACACGCCGCATCCGCGCGAAAATCCCCTCCATGCCCATCATCGGTCTCTCCTCGCACGCCATGTCGGGCGATGCCGAGAAGGCCCGGGCCGCGGGCTGCAACGACTACATCACCAAGCCGATCGATGAAGACGCGCTGCGCCGGACGCTGCAGCAGTACCTCGGATGAACCCCATGCCTGCGCCCAGGATCCTGATCGTGGATGATGAGCCGCTCAACGTCGACTACCTCCAGCAGGAGCTTGAGGGCACCGAATATGACACCCTCACCGCAGCCAACGGACAGCAGGCGCTCGACCGGGTGCGGTCGGACGCGCCTGACCTGATCCTGCTGGACATCATGATGCCCGTGATGGACGGCTTCGAAGCCCTCTCGCGGCTCAAGGCTGACCCGGCCTCCCGCGACATTCCGGTGATCGTCATCTCCGCGGCCAGCGATCTGGCCAACATGGTCAGGGGCATCCAGCTCGGAGCCATGGACTACCTGCCCAAGCCCTTCGAACCGACGCTGCTGCGCGCACGCATCAGCTCCAGCCTGGAAAAGAAGCGGCTGCACGACCTCGAACAGGTGTACCGGAAAGGGCTCGAACGCGAGTTGGATATCGCCCGCGAGATCCAGCAAGGCTTCCTGCCGGCGGAACTGCCGCAGGTGACAGGCTGGGAACTGGCCGCCTACTTCAAAGCCGCGCGCGAGGTGGCCGGGGATTTCTACGATGCCTTCGTGCTGCCAGACGGGCGCCTGGTATGTTTTGTGGGCGATGTCTGCGGCAAGGGCGTGGGGGCGGCACTGTTCATGACGCTCTTCCGCAGTCTGCTGCGCGCCCCCTTCACCACGGATGTGTTGACCGACCTCGATGGCGGGCAGGCCCTCACCACCGCAGACCGGCTGCAGCACGTGGTCTCATTCACCAGCAACTACGTTGCCGACACGCACGCCGAGGCGTACATGTTCGCCACGCTCTTCATCGGTGTCTTCGACCCGCGGCACGGCACGCTGACGTATGCGAATTGCGGCAACGAGGCTCCACTGCTCCTCAGCGGCGCATCACTGACGGCGCTCGGGCCCACCGGTCCCGTGATCGGCGTCTTCCCGGATGCGCGCTTCGGCGTCAAGCAGGTCACCATGCAGGCGGGGGACCTGCTGGTGGCCTTCACCGACGGGATCCCGGATGCGATAAACGCGCAGGATGTGCAATTCGGCCGCCAGCGTATCCCGGAGCTCGCACGTAGCAGCGGCGCCTCCCCCGCGGCACTAGTGCAAGCCATCGAGGCACAGCTGGGGCAATTCGTGGGTGGCGCCGCCCAATTTGACGACATCACCCTCCTGGCGGTGAAAAGGGCGGCATAGCTCGTCGCAGGTTGGATTGCGGATCCGGCCGGCGTGCGCGAAAGTAATCAGACGGACCGGGCACACGCTGCCGGCAGCGCCAGCTCTTAAGAGGCAAGAGCTGAGGTGATCCTATGGATGCTAAACAGGCCTACGAAACGCTCGATCCGGATGACTGGGTGAAGATGCGTGCCTTGGCACACCGCATGGTGGATGATGCCATCACCTATATTCAAACGGTCCGCGAGCGGCCCGTCTGGCAGGCGGTGCCGGATGCCGTGGGCGTCCGATTCAGAGAGCCAGCTCCACATGAGCCTGCTGGCGCAGATGCCGTGTATCAGGAGTTTCTGGAGAGCGTGTTTCCCTACCCCATGGGCAATATCCATCCCCGCTTCTGGGCATGGTATATGGGCAACGGAACCGTGTTTGGCGCCCTGGCCGACTTCATGGCCGCGATCATGAACCCCAATCTCGGAGGGGGCAATCATGTCGCCAATCTGGTGGAAGCGCAGGTCATCGACTGGATCAAGGCAATGCTTGGCTTTCCGGCGGATGCCAGCGGCTTGCTGGTGAGCGGCGGGTCCATGGCGAACTTCGTCGGGATAGCCGTCGCTCGCAACACCAACTCCGGATTCGACGTTCGGCAGCTGGGACTGCGAGCGGCTCCTGAGCCGCTGATGGTATACGCATCCACAGAAGTACATAGCTCCAACAAAAAGGCGGTTGAACTGCTCGGGCTGGGCAGCAATAGTCTGCGAATGATCCCTGTGAATAATGATTTCACCATCAACCTGGAAGAGCTGGAAGCAGCCCTGTTGGCCGACCGGGCGGCCGGTTGCCGGCCGATCTGCATCATTGGGAGCGCGGGCACCATCAACACCGGGGCCGTCGACAACTTGAACGCCTTGGCTGACATTTGCCAGCGCGAGCAGCTCTGGTTCCACGTGGATGGCGCCATCGGAGCCGTGGCCGTGCTGGCGGAGACCGTTGAGCCCAGACTGCGCGGAATTGAAAGGGCCGATTCCGTTGCGCTGGATCTGCACAAGTGGATGCATATTCCGTTCGAGGCGGGCTGCGTGCTGGTGCGCCACGCAGACGCCCACCGAGGGACGTTTTCGCTCACGCCAGAATACCTGGCGCATGAATCGCGCGGACTGGCAGCCGGTGACCTCTGGTTCAGTGACTACGGTCTGCAGTTATCGCGCCAATTTCGCGCGCTCAAAGTATGGATGTCGATCAAGGAGCACGGTCTTGATCGGTTCGGGCGAATGATCGCACGCAACGTCGAACAGGCCAACTACTTTGGCCACTTGGTTGAGAGCGAATCAGACATGGAGCTGATGGCCCCGATTGGCATGGACATTGTCTGTTTTCGCTTCAATCCAGGCGGGCTGGATGACAGGGCTCTCGACGGGCTGAACAGGGAGATCCTGATGCAATTGCAGGAGCGGGGAATTGCCGCGCCATCCTATACCACATTGAACGGCCGCTACTGTTTGCGCGTGGCCATAGCAAATCATCGCAGCCGACAGGACGACTTCGACGTACTTGCTCAGGAGGTCGTCCGGATCGGGCGGGAGTTTACCCCCCGGTTTCAATGACATGGCCGGCTGGCCAGATCGTGGGCACCGCGACCCAATTCGACGACATCACACTGCTGGCGATCAAGAGGAATAGCTGGGCCGGCGCCCCCGCTGGTCCTTGGCCGCGCGGAACCGGGACTTGCCCTGGATCTGGGGACCACAAAAAAGCCCCCGCGCACACTCCGGAGGGACACGCGG
The DNA here is from genome assembly GCA_043805815.1 of Chloroflexota bacterium. Classification (GTDB taxonomy): domain Bacteria; phylum Chloroflexota; class Anaerolineae; order Anaerolineales; family Villigracilaceae; genus Fen-1038. The sequence goes on along the minus strand of JAZDHO010000192.1, from coordinate 1,013 downwards.
GGGCTCGTGATGCACCAGCCGATCAGGCTTCCAGGAGCTCCTTGAGCTTCGCGAAGTCCCTCTCGAAGGACTTCGCGATTTCTTTTTGCAGCAGCCCCTCGGCCACTTTGAAGAAGCCGCCGGCTTCGCCCTTCAAATTCGCGGTCACGTGCGTTCCGCCTCCCATGCCCTCGAACGACGTGACGAACTCGAACTGAACCGGGCCGGAGGTGGTCTTCACGCTGAAACGCTTCGGCGGCTCGTAGCCTGTCACTACGACATCATTCTTGATCTCCTTGCCCATGACCTTTTGCACATACAGGCCTGTGCTGCCCACGGCCATCGGTCCATCCGAGGTCTTCTCGGATCGGACAAGGTCGCCCTGCCATTTCGCATCGTTCGAGAACTCACTCATGAATGCGAAGACATCCGCAATGGGTTTGTTGATGTGTATGCTTTTCTCAACTGAAATCACGGCTTACCTCCTTGGGTTGAACCTGATGGTGCTTCCAAAAGAAATGTTCTGACTGCTCATCCCCGACGGGCGCGCAGCGCGCCCGTCGGGGGTCCGGAGTCTACAGTGTGCGCCCGGGGCAGGACGCTGACGTGGTCTGCCGCCTGCTCCATGCCGTCAAGCTTTGAGCGCGGTGATCACCCTCTCCGGCTTGGCCTTTGCTTCAGCGGCTACCGCGCTGACCGCCGGGTCTTCCTTCAACACGCCAAGCATCTGGTCCGGATTGACCGCCGCGACAGCCATCCGGCCGCCCTCCTCCTGCTCGGTCACATTGCACGGAAGCAGCAGCCCGGCGTCCGCATTTGCGGCCAGCGCGCGACGCGCCAGCGGCGGGCTGCACGCGCCCAGGATCATGTACTTACGGAAGTCCACGTTGATCTTCTCTTTCAGCGTGCTGTGGACGTCGATGCGCGTCAGCACGCCGAAGCCTTCTGCCTTCAGCGCCATGGTGGTCTTCTCTATGGCCTCATCAAACGACGTGCTCAGCACCGCCCGCATACCAATTCCGGTTGACATGCTG
>JAZDHO010000191.1:0-2177 GCA_043805815.1 Chloroflexota bacterium | reverse complement strand
CCCAACTGCTCAACCTTCACAGGCCCTTGCGCGCACGCCTGAGTGTGGCCTCCTGTGTTCTCGCGGAGCCGAGGATGATCTTCGACTACACCACATGGACCATGTTGATTAGATGCACTTAGGGCTGACGCAAAAACAACTTCACAGATTGGGTGAGATAGTGTAGTTCCATTTGGGCAGGGTTTCGTGGGGCTTCAGGCGAAGTGCCTGAAGCTGTTCGGGGGTCGGTTCTGTACCGGTTGGGTAGTGGCGACGGTCGAGGTGAGCGGTGACCGACAGACCAGTTTGAGTTCGGGTGGAGCGGATGAAGTTGAGGATCTTGTGATAGCTGTCGAGCGGTTCGCCAGCCCAGTTCTTGGAGATCTCCGAGAAGAGCCGATGCTCGATGGGATTCCATTTGGAAGCGCCAGTCGGGTAGTGGGCGACCGTAAGAGTCAAGCCGTGTGAATCGGCCAGTTGAGACTGGATCTCTGTTTTCCAAGCCCGGCAACGATAGCTATTGCTGCCGCCGGTGTCGCTCAGGATGAGGAGTTGCCGGGAGCGCGGATAGCGGACCAATCCCTCTTGGCGCCACCAATGTGCGATAGCGTGAGCGGCAAAAGCGGGTGTGTCATGCGAGACGCCGACCACGACCGACCCTCGATTGGCGAGGAGATCGTAGATGCCGTAAGGGATGGCGACGCCAGTGGAATCCGAGCGGAAGTCGTGATCGTTGACCAAACGGGGAGACAGATCCCAGCGTGAGCCGGGATTCTTGAAGTCGCCGACCAGTTCGCGCTTCTTGGTATCGACGCTGATGATGGGGAGGCCGCGGCGCTGGAAGCGATCCCGAAGATCACCAAGGTAGAGGAACTGATCGTTACGATCGGGACTGTGGTCCGTGGAGAGTTTCTTGTGATTGACCCGAAGCGAATAGCCCATCTGATGGAGGAGGCGGGCGACCGTGTTGGGGCTGACGATGACACCGAAGTCGCCCAGCGCCATGGCAATCTTGGCCGTGGTTCGCCGCGACCACTTCAGGCCTGTGATGGGGTCACCAGCGGTGTCGTATTCGAGCAGGAACTCGATCAGTGTGACGATGTCGGCGGTTTTTTTTCGACGGACTTGCGTCCGCTGCCGGAGCGGCGGGTGCGTCCCGGCGTCACATTCTGATCGAGCAGTTGCTGGCGTCCGCGGGCGACGGTGTGCGGATCCAGGCCGAGAAATTCGGCCAAGATACTGTCGCCGCCGTGCCCTAGCTTGATGGATTCCAGGCCGGCGAACAGGCGGCGTTGCTGCTCGTCCAGCAAACTGTAGAACAGCAGAATGGCGGCCTTGAGTTCATCGGGAGAAACCTGGAGAGCGGAGGCATCGGCCACCAGGGGCACGGAGCGCGCGGTTTGTCTGGTGCGGATCTGATCCCGAGCCTGCCTGCCATCGGCGGAAGTGTACAGGAATCGTCCGGCCACTTCAGACCGGCGTAAACGCCCCCCGTGAACCAAATCGTGGAGGGGGTCTTGGACTTCAGCATGGAGCGCATCGGCCAGTTCGTCGGCGAACCAGCCGCGAGGGGACTGGTTGACGAAGGTTTCGATGGTGGACACGAGGGTGCCCTGACGGGAGAACCAAACCGCATCGTGGGACCACAGGCCGGCGTCGTCGAAGCGGGCGGTTTCACGGAGGGCGTAATACCGTCCGCGGTGAGTATAGCTGGACAAGTAATCCAAAAGCTTGAGTTTGCGAAAGACGGTGAGGTTGGTCGTGGTGCCGAGAACGGTCTTGAGCTCGGGCAAGGTAGCGATTTTGTGGCGCAGCAAGTGCTTGCGGAGGATTTGGGGATCGAAGGAGAGGGAGCGCATAATGATATAGTTCCGACTGGCCTGGCCTTTCAATCGGAACTATAACACAATCGGCGGCACGTATGGGGACAGCGGCCAAATAGTGGGCAAGATGCAATGATTACGGGAACGAGAGCTGCACCGCTCTTCCGCTGCAAAGGACGATCAGGCTCACCTTAATGATCCAGGTACGATTACGGATGAGTAGTTGTTTTTGCGTCAGCCCTTAGCTTACCGGGAGAACGCTTCCTCCACTTCCAACTGAGGCTGGACAGTATAATCTCCACGTGCCTGTCGGAAGCGCCGGGGCCTCGGCGCCAAGCGTCGTGACTACCGCAGCTGCTGACCTCACCTTCGCGT
>JAZDHO010000190.1:0-2964 GCA_043805815.1 Chloroflexota bacterium | reverse complement strand
GTGGGCGCCCACGCGTTCGCGCTTAGCAAGCTCTCTGCCTGATGACGGTTATGCGCCGGTCGTAGGGGCTTGGCGAGGCCAAGCCCAAAACAGGATGCGCTCAGTATCCCGGCGAGGGGTGGCCGGCGGCCCGCCCCCCCGCCGGCGCTTTGGCGGGTCCAGAGAACCTTGAACTGAAACCCAGTGAAGTTCATGGAGAGTGTCCAAGAAATAGATGGACAGTACGTTCGTCCGGATGCCACGGTGGGGCAGGCCATCGATTTGTGTGGCCTGCCTAGCTCGAAGTGAGTTTTCGCAGACGACGAAAGACGATCGTCTGCGCCACCCACCGAGCACTCAGCTATGTCCAGTCAATTCCTGGACACTACACTAGTACTACTGTGTTATAAAGTGTCTGGGCTCAAGCACTTGGTGGAAGCGGCGATGTCCTGAGAGAGGAAATGGTTGTTTCTGCGCCGGCTGCCGGGCAACCTCCACGAGCGATTCGCCGCTCTGTCCCTGCTCACGGCGGTTCGGCATCGGCAGACTTCTGGGCTGGACGACGGCACGCGAGGGATGTTGTGTCCGCATGCGCCCGGCTGCAACCAGCGCGGCGAGCGAGTGGCGGGCGTTCTCCTATCGGTACGGCAGAGAAGGCCGGAGCGGACCGGCCCGGAATGACGGCAGGGGAATCTGACGGCGGTGCTCGCCGAAGGGGCTCTCCAGCGTGGAGTTGTTTGGACGGTCCCCACCAAACCGAGCCCGGCGTTCGCCTGAGTTGCGGCTGGAACATAGAGGTGGACGCCGGGGACTATCCTGGCGGCGCTCCGCAGAACGGGCAGCAGGGCAGATGCTGCAGCAGGCAGCGTGCGACCACGATGCGGAGGGTGGCGATCGAGTGGGGATTATGCCGTTCGGGGCGGACGCGGCGACCCGCGCGGGCGGAAGTCCGGCGGCGGCTCCGGGGCTGATAGTCCAGCATGGCCGGCGCGGACTGAGGGGGAAAAACGGTTCCGCTCGCTGATCAGGAACCCATAAGCGGCGATGCACAAGGTGGCGTGATGGTGAAAACCGCGCCAACTCCGTCCTTCATAATGGCCTAATCCAAGTTCCTGCTTGAGCTCCTCATAGTCGCGTTCAATAATCCAGCGGTGTTTGGCAATCTTCACCAGAGACTTCAGTGAAGTCCTGACCGGCAACGTGGACAGCCAATATTTCGTGGGTTCCGGTTCTTCCTTGGGCCATTCGATCAAGAGCCATTCTTCCGGGTGCGGGACAGTCCGCTTTTCATCGCGGTGGGCAGGACGTACTCGGACAGCGGCGAAACGAGAACGCAAAGTTCCCTGACTGCCTGGGCGCCAAGCGATGTCCTTCCAAACCGAAGACGGCAAACTGAGGGCCAACTGCTTCACCGCAATAGGCTGATGGTCGGCGTTGCGTTGTAGTCGCTTCGGTGCTGCTCCACGGCCGGGCTTTCGCGGCGGGGCCGGCAAGGGTTGTTGTCCAGGCTCCCAGACGGTTGTCGAAGACTCGATGCCTACTATATAGGACAGTTCGAGTTGGGTGAGGGCGGTGCGAAATGGCGTGCCGTTTCCATAGCCGGCGTCTGCCAGTACCACTCCGACGGCAATCTTCTGCTCCACCGCCTTCCGGATCTGTTGTAGAGCAATCTCCGGCTTGGTTTGAAACTCAATCCCTTCCGGGACCCCGGCCTGCTGGCGACGCGCGGAATCCTGGCACCACACCTCCGGCAGATACAGCCGCCAAGCGATCGGCAAACTCGCACCCCACGTGCTCACCGACAGACTCACCGCCGCCTGGCAGTTGTCCTGTTTGCCGATTTGACCGCAGTATTGACGAGCGACGCCGACGGAGTGCTTGCCCTGCTTGGGAAACCCAGTGTCGTCCACAATCCAGGCCACCACCGGACCGTGTCTTTGCATGGTCGGCAGCACAGTCCGCCGCACCTGCGCCAGCATCTCTTCGTCGTTCCAGGGCGCGTCGGCGACCAAGTGATGCAGCGACTGATGCGTGCGGCTCACGTTGTGCGGCGCCAGGCGTGCCGCCATCGGCTCAACACTCTTACGCTCTCCTGGCAATAACAGTCCCGTGCAGTAGTTCTTCAGGGGAGTGTGCCGGTCGGCGTGCCCCGCGGCGTTGGCCAGGCCCTCGATATATGCCGCGAAGCGCCTCTGTTGTGGGCCTGGCGAAGAGAGGCGTGATCCCACAAAACAATTCTACACCAGAATGTTCTTTTTTAACACAGCAGTACTAGTATTACTACGTTAAGTCTCTAAGGGCTTCTTGCGCTGATCGTTTGCCTGCAGTACGCGCACGCGCCGGTCCACGTGAACAGGATGTATTGGATCTCACGACGCGTCCTCGGCAGGGTCCAGCCAGAAGTTTTTTTTGCCGCGGAGAGTCTCAAGCGTGAGGAAGGCGTGCGCCAGCATGACCAGGGTCACATGGTGATGCCAGCCGGCCCAGCTCCGGCCCTCATAGTGATCCAGCCCGAGTTCCTCCTTGAGTTGCTGGTAGTCCTGCTCGATCTTCCACCGGGATTTCGCCAGCCGCACCAAACGGCGCAAGGAGTAGGTTGCCGGCAGATCCGCGAGGAAATACTTCGTCGCTTCCTCCTCATCCTGCGGCCACTGCCCCAGAAGCCACACTTCCTTGTGTGGCGGCTTGCCGTCGACAAATCCATGCGAAGGCTGGACACGGACGGCGAGAAAGCGCGACTCCAGCCACCCTTTCGTGCCTTCCCGCCAGCGAACCTTCTTCCAGCCTTTCGCCTTCAGAGCCACGTCCCGCACAGAGCTCGGCCGTTGGGTGCCGTAATCGTAGCGTGTCGCCGGTGCGCCTCTGCCACGATACTCGGGGATCTTCACCTTCGGCGGCTTGGCCCAGACCCCAAGGTTGGCCGAGACGCCCACCACATAGGGAAGTTGCCGCGCCTCCAATCCGTCGCGGAACTCTGTCGTATCG
>JAZDHO010000189.1:0-2386 GCA_043805815.1 Chloroflexota bacterium | reverse complement strand
CGGCCAAAGTCACGCGCGACGGGCAGTCGTTGATGCCGGATAAGATCGATGAGAGCATGGCCAGAATCTGCGGCGCCTCTCTCAAGCCGCGGAGAAACAACAGCCGGCCCGCCTCAGGAGACAATGGAAAGGACTGATGTCGTGGCCATCCCCACGAAAGGTCTAAACAACATTCGCACCCTCTCCGGCCGGGTGGACCAGCTCTCCTTGCCGTACCGCAGCTACATGCAGGTCACCTGCCTGGAGATGGAAAAGGCCCGGCGGGGTATGGAGCGCAAGAGCGCCAGCCAGCGGATCGCGCTGATCGACGCCCGTCTCGAGCAGATCGAGAAGGCCAAGCAAGAGCTGCTCCAGGCGGTGGCCACGTCGGGCCAGGGGGTGACGGGGCGCCTGCCCGGCCTCGATCTGAAGCCCGCGCCCCGGCGAAGCGCGGGCGGATTCAAGATCCGTTACTGAGGGAACCAGACCATGCTGACGGTCAGGACCGCCGCCCATATCCCCACAAACCGGCACCGCAGAAGCTTCCGCCTCTGCCCCGCTTCTACTGGGGCGCCTCTGGTGCGGGTCGGCGTATCCCGCCTGCTTCGGGAGTGGCTTCGGCTGTTAAACGCGGAGTCGCGGCGTCTCTGGCTAGATGATCGATGGAGCGCGCATGTGCGACGAGTCCAGTCAAGACAATGGAGGAGGCAGCGATGAAGGACTCTGACCGTGCGGCAGTGTCAAACAGCCCCGCCAAGGAGTCGGCAGTGCCGGTGGCTCGCGGGAGGAACTATCTGTACGCCATCGTGGCGGGGGGTGAACCACGGTCCTATCCATCTCTCGGCATCGACGGGAACGACGTGTACACCATTACTGAGGGTCGCGTGGCCGCGGTGGTCAGCGGTTTGGCCGGTGCTAAGATCCGGCCGCAACGCGCTAACCTGGCGGCCCACCAAGCGGTGCTCAAGTGTCTGATGGCCGACACAACCCCGCTGCCGATGGTCTTCGGCACGATTGCCGCCAGCCCGGAGGCCATCCGCAGAATCCTGGTCCGGAATCAGCACGCCTTCCAGGAGCAGCTCCAACGGGTGGCCGGCAAAGTGGAAATGGGGTTGCGCGTAGCCTGGGACGTACCGAATATCTTCGAGTATTTCGTCAACACGCATGCTGAACTGCGCCTGGCGCGGGACCGCCTGGTGGGCGCCCGCCACGAGTTCACGCAGGAAGAGAAGATCGAACTGGGTCGGATGTTCGACCGCCTGCTCAATGATGACCGGGAGGACCACACCCGGAAGGTGCAGCACGTGCTGGCCCCGGTGTGCGCGGAATTCAAGGCGAACCAGTGCCGCAATGAGCGCGAGGTCATGAACGTGGCATGCCTGGTGCGGCGCGACGCACAGGAAGAGTTTTCCGCCGGCGTGTTCGCGGCAGCCAAGCTGTTCGACAACAATTTCGCCTTCGACTATAGCGGACCCTGGGCGCCGCACAACTTCGTCGAACTCGAACTCGACCTGGAACAGTGAATGCTGCTGGTGGACGATATCCTCTTTTTCCCTGTCAGCAGCATTCTCTGGATCTTCCGGGAAATCAGCAAGGTCGCCCATGAGGAACTGGCTGGCGAAGCCCAGTCGATCACCGAACAACTGAGACTCCTCTACATGCAACTGGAAACCGGCCGGATTACCGAACAACAGTTCGATGCCGAAGAGAAGCTCTTGCTGGACCGGCTGGACGCAATCGACAGTCGTCTGAAAGGCGAGGAAGAACCTGAGGAACCGGACATCGCGGCGACCGAGGACGAGACTGGCAATCCGTAAGGGGGCGGGAGATCGGCATGAGCGCGCGGATGCCATCATTTTTCGACAAGCAAGGCCTCCAGCTCCTGCTGTTCGGCGGCAAGGGCGGGGTGGGCAAGACGACCTGCGCCACGGCGGCTGCGCTGCGCATGTCCGCGCTCGCCCCGAGCCGTTCTTTGCTGTTGGTTTCCACGGACCCTGCCCACTCCGTACGGGACAGCCTGGCAGGTCATGTGCCCTCAGGCAATCTGCAAGTGCTGGAGCTTGACGCCCAGCAATACCTCACTGCATTCCGCGAGCAGAACGGCCCGATGCTGCGGGAGATTGCCGCCGCCGGCACTTTCCTGGACGATGAGGACATCAATCAATTCCTGAGCCTCTCCCTGCCCGGTCTCGATGAGTTGATGGCCTTCTTCGAGATCTCCTCCTGGGTGGAGGCCCGCCGGTACGACTGCATCGTGGTGGATACCGCGCCCAGCGGCCACACCCTGCGCCTGCTGGCCATGCCCGAACTGATTCGGCGATGGCTCGGCATGTTGGAGGCGCTGCTGGCCAAGCGCCGGTGCATGCGGCGGGTGTTCAGCCGGGATAGCAGCCCGGACCGCCTCGAC
>JAZDHO010000188.1:0-48551 GCA_043805815.1 Chloroflexota bacterium | reverse complement strand
CCGGCCGACTGGGGGGTGGGGCTGGGCCCGCCCGCCCCACCCACCGAGGCAGCAGCGCGATTGTTCGGAGCCAATCATGAGCATGACGCGGATTTTGTACGGTTCGGATTTCCACGGTTCGGATGCAGTCTTCCGCAAATTCCTCGCGGCGGGCATCCAGTACAAGGCGAATGCACTGATGGTGGGGGGTGATGTAACTGGAAAAGCAATGATCCCGGTCATCCACCAGGGAGGCGGCCGCTACGAGGCAGACCTCTTCGGAGAAGAGAAGAGGGCCGCCAACGCCGACGAGCTTCAGGCGGTGCAGAAGGCGGTCAGCCAAGTTGGGTTCTATCCGATCGTGCTTGAGAAGGACGAGGCCGAGGAAATGGAAGGCGACCCGGCGAAGATGGGCGCTCGCTTCGAACAGGAGATGTGCCAACGCGTACGCGAATGGATGAGGCTGGCCGAGGAGAAGCTCACGCCCCTCCGCATGACGCTCTACTTCATGGCCGGCAATGACGACCTCGAGTCCATCGACAAGGTGATCGAGGAGTTCACTTCGGTGCGCAACCCCGACACGCGTCACTATGAGATGGAAGGCGGCTACGAGGTCGTGGGCCTTTCCAACGCCAACCTAACGCCCTGGTTATGCGCTCGTGACGTCGACGAGGACGTGCTCACGCGCAAGTTGGATGAGCTGGCGGGCATGCTCCAGAAACCTGAACACGCCATTGCCATGCTGCACGTCCCCCCGTACGCTTCCGGGCTGGATGCCTGTCCGGAGCTCGACAAGAACCTCAAGATCATCACTCAGGGCGGGCAGGTGGTCATGAAATCGGCCGGATCGCCCGCGGTCAAGGCTTTCATTGAGAAGGTCCAGCCCATGCTGAGCCTGCACGGGCACATCCACGAATCCCCGGGGCATGTCCGCAGCGGGCGCACGTTGATGATCAACGCCGGCAGTGAGTATGCCGAGGGCATCATGAAGGCGGCCATCATCAATCTCGAGAACAGAAAAGTCAAAGGCCACATGCTGATCTCGGCCTAAAGGATATGCTTATGGGTAAGTATGGTGAGATCCTGGAGGACTTCTATGAGGAGCGCACGCGCATCCTCGACGCGCTGGCCTTGGACGAGAACAAGCATGTGGTCATGCGGCTCATCGGTGCCCTCGCCTTTCGCACGCAGTGTCCGAAGTACGGCTATATCCAGGACCGGCTCAACCGCAAGTTCACCGATATTGACTTCGCCTCCTATCCGCGCTTGATCAGGGACATCCGCCGCATCCTGACCGAGTCGGGCTACGAGGAAGACAAGCAGGTCACACAGTTGTTCGGCGACCGGCGCATGCTCTACCATGACCGGGCCTTCGGTAGGCATATTGACATCTTCTTCAATACGCTGGATTTCTGCCACGTGCTGAACTTCGTCGGCCGGCTGGAGGCGCAAGAGCTCACCCTGCCGTTGGCAGAGCTGCTTCTGGAGAAGATGCAGATCGTGCAGATCAATGAGAAGGACCTGATCGACACGGTGATGCTGCTTCGCGAACACCCCGTCGGTGATGTCGATCAGGGTACCGTCAATGCCAAGATCATCGCCCGCACCCTTGCCAGCGACTGGGGCTTCTGGCGGACGGTGACCGGCAATCTGAAGCTCCTAGACGAGAAGCTGGAGGAGTACCGGGAACGGCTGCAGCACGAGGACCGGGACGTGGTACACGGGCGCATCCATGAGCTGCTCGAGCGCATCGAGGGCGAGCCGAAGTCTGTGCGCTGGAAGGCGCGCGCCCAGATCGGCGAGCGCCTCAAGTGGTACAAAGACGTTGAAGAATTGAGCCGCTAGGCGCCGCGAGGCGCTTGCCGACTTCTTGTTTGCGAAAGAGAACAGTGATGAGATCACCTGAGGAGTTCATCGTTCCGTGGGTCAAGGCTGCGGAACCCTACAGTGACAAGCACATGGACGTGGCCTGGGAGAATCCCCACATCCTGCGCATGATGTCTAATGAGAATCTCCTTGCGCCGTCCGAGGCAGTGCTCGATGCCGTGCTGGAGGCCGCGCGCCAGGGCAATTTCTACCCGGGCTCGGGACCTGAGCTGCGCCGAAAGCTGGGCGAGGCGGCCGGGCTTACGGCCGATCACGTCGTGCTCGGCGATGGCTCGACAGACGTCATCAATTTCGTCGTGCACACCTTCGTGGCGCCGGGCGAAGATGCCCTGATCCACGTGCCGACCTTCCCGATGTACGCCGCGCGTATTCGTGTGGCGGGGGGCAACGTCATCGCGGTGCCAATGAGGCCGGATTTTTCCTGGGATGTCGACGCCATGCTCAAGGCCGTCACACCCCGCACAAAGCTGATCTTCGTCTGCTCGCCGAACAACCCCACAGGGAATCAGATTGATGAGGGTGACCTGACACGCATCCTCGAACTGGGCACCCCGACCTTCTTCGACGAGGCCTACTACGAGTTGCAGGAGCTCGTTGTCAGCCGCGCCTCGCTGATCCAGAAGTACCCGCATATGATGGTGAACCGCACGCTATCGAAGGCATTCGGCCTGGCGGGCTTCAGGCTCGGGTATGTACTCTGCGACCCCGTCCTCGCCACGTACTTCAATCGTGTGCGCATTCCATGGAACGTCGGGCTCATCAGTCTGGCGGCCGCCTTGGCCGGACTGGAGGACAAGCAGGACCAGGTGCGCAAGCGCAACAATGTCCTGCAGGGAAGGCGCTACATCCACGACGAGATCAACAAGATGCCGGGACTGCGGGCCTATCCCTCGGAGGGCAACTTCGTGCTAATCGATGCCAGTGTGCTCGGAAAGGAATCCTCCGAGATCCGCGATCGCATGGCCGAGCGGGGAATCTTCATCCGACCCATGAGTGGCCACAATATGGCCAGAGGCTTTCTCCGCATCACCGTCGGAACGCCCGAGCAGAACCACCGATTCCTCCGGCTGTTTGGCGAGTATGTCAGGGAAGTTTTGGGAACACAGCCGGGACGAACGGGAGCGGACGCGTGACCAAGAAGAAGTACATTCTTGCCCACGACACCGGCACCGGCGGGAATAAGGCGGTAGTGTGTGATCTCAAGGGCAGGGTGGTGCATTCAGCGTATCGTTCGTACGGACTGTCGTACCCACGGCCGGAATGGGTGGAGCAGGACCCCGACGAGCTCTGGCGCGCAGTGGCGGCCACCTCGCGCCAGGTGATCCGCGACTCCGGCATTGACCCCGGCGATATCGTCGGAGTGGGCGTCTCTGCGCAAATGTGGAACACACTGCCGGTCGATGAGACCGGCCGCCCCCTGACCAGGATGCTTTCCTGGCTGGACTTGCGCAGCATCCGGCAGGCCGAGCGAGTCACCTCCGGTGACCTGCCGAATTTCCTGTTTGAACACACGGGCAATATCCCCACAGCCAAGGACAGCATCCCCAAGATCCTGTGGCTGAAGGAGGAGATGCCGGAGGTCTGGGATCGGACAGCATATCTGCTCGACTGCAAAGAGTACATCCTGTTCAAACTGACCGGCCGCATTGCCATCGATTGGGTCGGCGCCTCGGTTTACTTCCTCTTCGATCCGCGAACCAGGAAATGGTCGCAGGAGGTCTGCGACAAGCTTGGCATACCCATGGAGAAGTTGCCGCCCGCGTTTCCCTGCACGGAAATCATCGGTGAGATCACGCCGGCGGCCGCGCGCCAGACAGGTCTCAAGGCTGGCACGCCCGTGGTGATCTGCGCCGGCGATGTAGCGGCGGCGCAGTCGGGAGCGGGGGCCAACCAGGAAGGCCGTGTGCATCTATGCATCGGGACGGCCACGTGGATCGGCGTCTCCACCTCCACCTTTCGCAATGATCCGGTCAAGCCGTTCTGGGGACTGAACCATATCGATCCGAACAAATACATTATCGCCGGCGAAATGGAAACCGGCGGCGGCGCGCTGATGTGGTTCCGGGACACCCTCGGCGCCGAAGAAAAACGGCTGGCGACCCGGCGCGGAAAGTCCAGCTATGAGCTGATCAGCGCCGCGGCGGCCGGCGTGCCGCCCGGCTCCGATAAACTCATCTTCCTGCCTTGGCTCTCGGGAGAGCGCGCTCCGGTCCTGGATCACTATGCGCGCGGCGGCTTCATCGGGCTGACGATGAGCCACCACAAGGGCCATATGGCGCGCTCCGTGATGGAAGGTGTGGCCTACCACCTGCGATGGATCTGCGAGGCCATGGAGAACACCGGCTTCCGCATTGACGGATTCAATGCCATCGGCGGCGGCTGCAGCAGTCCGTTATGGGTTCAGATCATCAGTGATGCGACCGGGCGGCCGATCCGCGTTGTCAGGAACCATCTTGAGGCGGGGGCGGCCGGGGCGGCCCTGGCGGTTGCGGTGGGTCTGGGGGTCTATCCCGGCATGGATTCTGTCGATGAGCTGATCCAGATCCGGCGCGAAGTGGATCCAGATAGATCACGCTGGCGGCGGTACGATGGGCTGTATCATCAATATCGCGAGATCTACGAAGCCCTCGTGCCGATCCACCGCCAGCTGTATGCGATGCCATGAAGGTCTACATGGATCGCCAGAAGGTCAATTCCCGCGCCGCGCTGGCCAATGCCGCCAGCGTGGGGGGCTTGCTGCTGTTGCTCGTCAGTGTTGTCGCGCCGCTCTTCTGGGAGAGCAACGCCAGCCTCACCCTGGTGCTCCTTCTGTCGGGCGGCATCACCGCCATGGTGGGCATCTATCTCGCCAATCGCTGGGTCAGGCGTCCCCGTCCCGAGGAGAGTCTGGACAAGTCCCTCAAGCCGTTCGACGACAAGTACCGGCTGTATCACTATCCGGCCCTGCCGTGCGAACATGTCCTCCTGACGCCGTCAGGTGTGGTCGCGCTGGAGGTCGTAAACCTTGCCGGCAGTTTTTCGTATCGAGATCGGCGCTGGAAGGAAGCCATGACCATCGGCCGGGCTCTGCGTTACATGGTGGAACCTCGCGTGGGTGATCCGATCGCCATTGCACAGGGTCTCGACCAAGAACTGCGGCGCTGGTTCAAAGATCATCTGGAGTCCCATGCGGACGTGCCCGTAGAGGTGCTGACCGTATTCACGCATCCCTCCGTCGAACTCGAGATCGAAGATGCCGCCGTGCCCGCCCACAAGATCGCCAAGCTGCGCAAGCATGCAGTGCCTCAGGGGGGCAAGCTGGCACCAGAGCTGTATGAGGAGCTAGCGGCCTGCCTGGAACGTGCCACGCTCAGCTAGCCACACTGACGCAAGATCTGTACGAGAGGGGTGATTGTCTGCGGGATCGCAGACCATAACGAGTCATACGCAGGACGCCCCGAGGTTCATCGACGTTTCCCAGCTCTAGCTCGGGACCCGCCGTGCGAGTCCAAGCAGAGAATGCGCGGGATGCACACCCGCGCATCGTGCATGAGGTTGGGGAGCTCACTAGCCCCAGAGCGCCGGCTTGACCACCATCAGGAACACGATGATGAGCACATCGATCGTCACAAGGATGCCCAATCTGGTGCTCCGCTGCGCAAGGCCCTTGTACGCCTGCGACTCAAATCCCTCGGTTTCCAATAGACGCCGCTGCTGCCTTGCCGCGGGCGCATAGGCGAAGATCCCAAGCATGGCGGCGAGGACATACAACACCATGGCCGTCAGCAGCCAGGGGGTCGTCAGGGGAATGGAAAGGGTGAGTGCCATGATCAGGCCCGTTACCGGGAGCGCCGCGTAGCAGGGATTCGCCAGGCGCTGATCGATCAGGGAGATATTGCGCAAGACGAACGGAAGAACCTCTGGTTCGCGCCTCGCGCGAGCGCGCCATATGACGTAGGTCAAATTGGCGCCCACGGCGGCTATCGCCGCTAGGACGTGGATCAACTCCAGGATTGCGAGCCCCATTCAGGCCTTCCGATCTGAAGCCTGCGCCTCGGGGATCCGATCCACGGCCACGTGCAGGCCGCGGAGGGCAACCGCGCCGACGGCCAGCGGCAGCCAGAACGTCAGCCCGCGGAATGCAAGGGTGATGATCACGGCCTGGCTGAAATCCACGCCCAGCGAGCGAAGCGCGACGGCCATTACACCTTCCACCAGGCCAACGCCCGCAGGCGTTGGAGACACGATCACGAAAAGGTACGTGATCGCAAAGCCTCCCACAATGGTGCCGGCCGAGAAAGGCACGTCGAAGGCCAGGAAGCTGAGCATCAAGACGACCATCAAGACGATCTTGTTGGCCAGCGCCAGAAGCAGCGGTCGGATCAGGCTGCGCGGTTTCTCGGGCAGCGATCCCAATCCGGCTGAGACTTCCGCGGCAAACTCATGGGCGCGTGCCTCGCTGAGATATTCGCGGCGGATGAATGGGCGAACAATGCGATTGATGAGGCGTGCCAGCCGTGCCAGCAGTCTGCCGAGGGCGGTGGGGGAACGGTACGCCAGGTACAGCATCGATCCCAGCGCCCATGCGACCGCAAGCAGGATCAGGGATGCACTGATCTCCACTCCCCCCAAGTGGTTGCGCCGGATCAAGACGACGATGCCAAGCGCCAGCACGCAGAAGAAGGCTGCATAATCCAGCAGCAGGAACAATGCGCCGGCGACGGTCACCTTCCCGGTAGGGTGGCCCCGCCGCCGGCCATCGGCAACGAACATTGCCAGTCCGCCCACCGCCGCGCTGGTTGTCACGACTCCCAGGAGAGTGCTGGCCAACGCCAGTTGTGTCAGGCGCCCTCGAGTCTCTTGCAGTCCCAACAGCGAGTAGATCGAGTGGAAGATCGCCCCCAGGATCAGCATCCAACCGGCTTCTGCAATGAGAGCCAGGATCACGAACCAGATGTTGGCCTGCTGGAGAGTGGTGACTACATTCTGCAGCTCGGAAAAACTGAAAATGACCAGTGTGATCGCTAGGAACAACACGATCACTACGAGGAATTTGGGCATGGTTATTTCATTATAACCACAGGCGCCCTTGCCTGAGACGCCCCGTCTCAATGGTGGCACTCATGATCAGGTGGCAGGAACATTGTGAAAACGAAGATCCCTCGCGGATGATTCCGTGAGGGGTTGAGCAGCTCAACTTGCTGATATTGGATGGCTCAGTCGCGTGAGCGTCCGCCCACCATGCTGGCAAAATACAGCAACTGCATGATTGCCGCTGCCAGCCCTGCCACGTACGTGAGCGCGGCCGCGTTGAGCACACTGTTTACTCCCGCCTGCTCATCCTCGCCTGCGATGATGCCCGTATCTGCAAGCAGCTGCTTCGCACGACTCGAAGCGTTGAGCTCTACCGGCAGAGTCGCCAGCGCAAAGAGGGCGCCGCCGGAGAACACCAGCACGCCCAGCCAGGCCAGGTTCGTCATGCCCAGCAACAGGCCGGCGAAGATCATGATCCAGCCCAGCCAGCTTCCGATGCTGACCGCTGGCACGAGGGCCGATCGAAAGCGCAGCGGCAGGTAGTCATCCGCATCCTGCAGCGCGTGACCCAGCTCGTGCGCGGCAACTGCCACCGAAGCCACCGATGGCGTGTCCGCCACGCCCTGCGAGAGCCGCAGCACCTTATCGCGCGGGTCGTAGTGATCCGTCAGTTTGCCGGCGATGCGCTCCAGCCGCACGCCCGTGAGACTTCCGCTGCTGATCAGGCGCTGTGCTGCCTGCGCCCCGGTGAGCCCGCTGCGCACAGCAACGCGGCCCCACTTGCTGTACGCGGAGTTCACGTACAACTGCGCGATCATGACCAGCAGGAACGCCGGCACCATGAAGCACAGGTATTCTGAGTTGTAGAGAGACATGTATTCCTCCTCTTGTTCGTCCGGCGAACGACTAGGGCGTCGCGGTCGGCCGGGCTGTCGGCGCCGAGGTGGGGATCGGCTTGCCGTTGATGATGCTCATCAATACTTGCACGGCCACGTCCAGCTGTGGGTCGCGATCCGCCTGCCGGTCCTGCGGGGTCCTCTCGACGTGCACATCGGGCGTCAACCCTTTGCCGTCGATCTGGCGATCCTTGGGCGTGAACCAGCGCGCGATCGTGATGCGGACGGCGCCCTGGTCGTCCGAGATGGCCACCCAGTTCTGGACCGAGCCCTTGCCATAGGACACGACGCCGACGATCTTCGCCCGGCCGTAGTCCTGCAGGGCTCCCGCTGTGATCTCCGAGGCCGAGGCGGTGCCCTCGTTGATCAGGACCACCATCGGGATCTTCGTCGCCAGTCCGCCTGAGGTGGCGTTGTACGGTTTCTTCGTCCCGTCGCCGTACTGCTCGTAAAGCACCACGCCGCTGCCCAGGAACTGGGAAACGACCTCCACTGACGTCTCCAGATACCCCCCACCGTTGTCGCGCAGGTCCAGGATCAGGCCCCGGGGATTCCGCGCCATCAGCGACCGCAAGGCGGAGGTCAGTTCTCTGGTCGTGTTCTCGCCAAAAGTTGTGACCTGCACGTACGCGATTCCATCATCCAGCATCTTGCCGCTGGCGCTGTCGATCGTGATCTTGGCGCGGGTGATGTCGAATTCCAGCGGCGCTCCCTCGCCCGCGCGCGCGATCGTCAGGTGCACGACGGTACCCGCCGGCCCCTTGACTTTCCGGCGCACCAGCTCGGGGTCTATGCCGGTCATGTCATCGTTGTCAAGCGCGATGATCTGGTCCCCGGAACGGATATCGGCTTTCTCCGCCGGCGAAGAAGGGAACGTGCTGATCACGGTCAGGTATGGGCCCGTTGTGTCCACGATCGCGCCGATGCCCTCATAGGAGCCTTCCAATTCGGAGTTGGCATCCTGGAACGTCTGCGGGTCCATGTATGAGCTCTGCGGATCGCCCAGCGCCTCCAGCATGCCGCGGATGGCGCCTTGCATCAGCAGGGCATCGTCGACCGGTTGTTCGACGTACTGTGTGTGGATGAGCTGCCACGCCTCCCAGAACGGCTTGAATAGACCCTGGAGGTCCGCCGGAGTGGCAGTCTGCGCCGCGGCTGGCACGGTTGGCGCCGGAAGGATTGGCGCCAACCCCGCCGAGTCGCGGTTGCTCAGTGGCAGCACGTGCCCGGCGATGAAACCGCCCGAAAACCCGCCTGCCAGGAGCACGACTCCCAGCACCACCAGCAGTATCACCTGTAATGTTCTACCCACACGATCCTCCTGACGCCTCGTACCGGTGCCCGGCCGCGTGCGACCAGAATAGCATCACGGCATTAGAGTACGATGAATTGATTGTCTGAATCCCGTGGGGACGCGCAGGGGCATCACTTGCGCTTGGCCGGCAACGCCTGCACGCGCTTGTGCAGTTCGTCCATGGCCTCTGTTTCCCGACCCTGGACCGACTTGAAGTCCCCGCGCCTGCCCCGCAGAAACGCGATCGCCATCATCGTGTTGCCGACCAGGATGATCACCACCAGCAGCAATACGACGATCAACAGCGCGTTCATGCGTGGCCGCCGTTGAGCAGCGCAGTCAGACACGGCCAGTCGCGGCATGCCGCGTCGGCGTCTCCCCGCGGCGCCGGGGCACCGAAGAGAACCGAATACAGGCCGAAGTCCTTTGCGGCGCGGGTGGTGTGCGGCAGATCATCGATCATGACACACTTTGCCGGGTTGTCCTCTCCCGAAACCTTCATCGCCAGCGCAAACGCCTGGCGGCTCGGCTTGCAGTACGGCTCCATGCGGTTGACGTCGACGATGTCGACAAAGTGCTCTTCGATCTGCAGCGTCTGAAGCACGCGGCGCGCGTGTTTTGCATCCGCATTGGTGAAGACCAGGTTGCGCGTGGGCAGCCCGGAGAGCACAGACTGCTGGACCGGATCGGGTCGAATGTAGTCGTTGAGCCGCACGTCGTGCACGTAGGCCAGGTAGTCCTCGATGTCGACAACGTGGTTCGCCTGCAGTCCCCTCAGCGTTGTTCCGTACTGGCGAAAGTACTTTTCACGCAGGCGCGGCACGTCTGCCGCAGGGATCTGGATGCGCTCGATCATGTAGCGGTTCATGCGTTCTTTTAGCGTCGGCCATAATCCGCTGGAGGCTGGATAGAGCGTGTCGTCCAAGTCGAAAAAAATGGTTGTGAAGCGCACGCAGCGATTATACCTTTCGCACTCTGCCCCCGGGAAGCGGGCGCCCGGCCCGAGCGGCCGCGTCACGGCGTCGACAACGTGCGGTCCATGAACTGGATCGTGTATTGTATGAACTCCTTGTCACCCTTCCCGCGAAATGTGTGCGGCATCTCCGGGTAGAAGTGGCACTCCACATCCTTCCCCGCCGCCTTCAAGAGTTCGCACGTCTGCATTGACCATTGCACGGGTACCAGCTCATCTTCCAGTCCGTGATGGATGCTCACGGCGGCCGTGATGCCGTCCAGGAAGTGGATCGGCGAGATACGCGCCAGGTCTTCTGCTGCCACGCTCCGCTCATCACCGCCGCGCTCCCCGCCCGACCACACGCCGATGGCCTCATAGTTGCGAGCCTCGTCACCGCTCATCGCCGCATACAGGACAGCGGCTCGAACATCCCCGCTTACGGTGATCACGCGGGTGGTGATGCCGCCGCCCATGCTGTGACCCCACATGCCGATTCGGCTGGCGTCCGCTTCCTCCAATGCACCGGGCTGCCCGCCCCTCGCCTTGAGGATGGCGATCAGGTTGAGCACGTCCAGCGCCATGCCCACGCGGAACAGATTGTCGCCGCTGTCCGACGGCGGATAGCCGCGCAGGTTGGGATGTACCACCAGGTAGCCCGCACTCGCCAGAGCGTCGGCGTAGTGCGTGGTGTAGTCGAACGTGTTGTAGATGTCCGGGTCGATGTATCCGTGCAGCGCAATGATGACCGGGTGGGGCCCCTCGTCTCGCGGCACGTTCATGAATCCGTGGAGCATCAGCCCTTCGCTTGGATATCTCACCAGATAGCGCGTGAAGGAGCTGTTTGCGCCGACGCGTTCAACGATCTCGAGCTCGCCTCCTCCGTATTCACGCTCGCGCAGATGCGCGATCGTGTACGGACCATGAGGATTAGGAGTCGCCGTCGGATCCAGGGTTACGGTGGCCGCGGCTGTGGCGCTGGCCGGGGGGGCGGTCGTCGCACTGGTTGCAGAAGGTGGGGTGGGAGTTGCCGCACTCGGCGCGGGGCTGCAAGCCGCCAGCAGGGCGAGCAGCAGGATGACTCTAAAGCAGCGGATCACCAATATCGACCTCGAACCATGCCGGAGTCCTCAACCGTTGCAGCTCGATCTTCGTTCGAGGCAAGCAGGAACGCGCCGCTCGGGCTGCAAAAGATCACTGCATTATAATGATTCTGTGCCCATTCGCCTGCTCTCGTCCGAGGTTTCCTCGCAGATCGCTGCAGGCGAGGTCATCGAGCGCCCCGCCTCGGTGGTCAAGGAATTGATGGAAAATGCCATCGATGCGGGCGCAGGCGCCATATCCATCGCGGTGGCGGAGGCGGGAAAGAAGCTCATCGAGGTCGCGGACGATGGCAGCGGCATCGCTCCAGATGAACTCGGCCTCGCCGTGTCCCGTCATGCTACATCCAAGCTTTCCAGAGCCGAAGATCTCTTTCATATCTCCACGCTTGGGTTCCGCGGCGAGGCGCTGGCATCGATTGCGTCCGTCTCGCGTTTGACCATCACCACCAAGCTGGCCTCCTCGCGTGAAGGCGCGCGCCTGAGCGTTGAAGGTGGGCGTGCCGCAAAGGTGGAGCCGGTCGGTGCTCCCGCAGGCAGCGTCGTACGCGTGGAGGAACTGTTCTACAATGTCCCCGCGCGGCTCAAGTTCCTGAAGGCCGACATCACCGAACGCCGCGCCATCGATGCCCTGTTGACGCGCTACGCTCTTGCCTATCCACGCGTACGCTTCAAACTGACTGAGGACAACACACTCATCCTGCAAACGGCCGGTGACGGCGATCGCCGTGCCATATTGGCGGCGCTCTACGGCGTGGAGATCGCCAAACAGTTGCTGGAGATCAGCGCGCAAGAGCCGGGAATCCTGCTGAGTGGATTCATCAGCCCGACGGCTGTCACCCGTTCCAACCGCCGTGAGATCACGGTCTTCGTGAACGGTCGCTGGGTCAAGGATGCGCCTCTCACCACGGCCATCATCCAGGCATATCACACGCTGCTCATGGTGGGGCGCTATCCACTTGGCGCCGTGTTTCTGGAGGTGGAGCCGGCCGACGTGGATGTGAACGTGCATCCGGCGAAGGCCGAGGTGCGCTTCAGGAATGCGGACCGCGTGTTTGGCTTCGTGCAACGTGCAGTCCGGCGCGGCTTGCTTGCCTACGCCCCTGTGCCGGCGCTCACGACGCACCTGTGGGGCGCTCCGAGCCATCAGCCCGACCCGACCTGGGCGCTGGGCCATGATGATGGCGCCGCTCCCGCTCAGCCCGCGAGCGCCGCTTCGCCATCACCCGCCGCCGGTCATCTGCCGTTGCTGCGCCTCATTGGCCAGATCGGCGGGGTTTACCTCGTTGCCGAGGGCCCGGACGGCCTGTATCTTATTGACCAGCACGCGGCGCACGAGCGGGTACTGTTCGAGAAGCTTGTGCGGCAGCACGAGAACAAGAGCGTGGCGGCGCAGGCGCTACTAACTCCCGTCACGGTGACGCTGCCTCCGGAGGCCGCGCTGCTTCTGGGGTCGCAGATTGCAACTCTGCAGCACTTGGGCTTTGCCATCGAGGAATTCGGACCCAGCACCTTCCAGGTGCGCGCCGTGCCCGCTCTCTTTGGAAATGGCGACCCATCGGCGGCAGTCAAGGCGGTCGTTGAGGATTTTGAGGAGGACGAGGCGCCGCTGCAGAATGAGATCGAGAAGAAGCTCGCTGCCCGCGTGTGCAAGCGCATGGCGGTCAAGGGCGGCCAGGCTCTCTCGTCCGAGGAACAGCATGCCCTGATTGCGGACTTGGAGGCCTGCGACTCGCCTCGGACCTGTCCGCACGGCCGCCCGACGATGATCCACCTGTCAGTAGAAATCCTTGAACGCCAGTTCGGCCGGCGCGGGGCGCGCTAGCACCACGGCGGCCCCATCACCAAGTACAGGTACTCACGAGGTTGCCAGGAATGCTGATGCAAATGCTCAAAGGAATGCGTGAGCCGGTAAACGGTCTGAGCCACCTGCTGGCTGCGGTCGTTGCCGTCGCCGGTCTCATCGCTCTGCTCCTCACTGGTCGTTCCACCGCCGGCAAGGAAGTGTCTCTGCTGATCTACGGGTCCACGTTGGTGCTGCTGTTCTCGGCGAGCGCTACCTATCATCTCGTCAGGGCCAGCCCGCGAGTTATGGGCGTTCTTCGGAAAGTGGACCATGCGGCCATCTATCTGCTGATCGCTGGCAGCTACACACCGTTCTGCTACAACATGTTCTCCGGCTTTTGGCAATGGGGCCTGTTGGCGATCGTTTGGTCCCTGGCGCTCCTGGGCGTGATCCTCAAGATCTCTATTATCAGGTCCCCGCGCTGGCTGAACGTCGGGATCTACCTCGTGTTGGGCTGGCTGGTCATCTTTGCCATACGGGAGATGCTTGCCACGATGCCGGTCGGCGCCCTGGTCTGGCTGTCAGCTGGCGGTATCCTCTATACGCTGGGCGCCGTGATCTACGTCACGAAGATTCTCAACTTTGTCCCCGGCAAGTTCGGCTTTCATGAGGTCTGGCATATATTCGTGATCCTGGGCGCCTTGGCGCATTTCGCGGCCGTGATCCTGTACGTCGCTCCCGCGAGCTAGCCCTTCGCCGGGCCCAGCCCGCGGCGCCCTGCGAGTGGGCGGCCTGACCCGTACTTGACCAGGAGAGGTGCATGGCAGACCGCGCGGCGGGGGACTGCATCGGCTTGGGCGCGGCCGGTTAGGGGCCGCGCGACCTGTCTGCACGGGCGCCCGTTAGTCTGGGAGCAGAATCACATGAAGGCACTGCAAGACAAAGTAGCTCTCGTGGCAGGTGCCACGAGGGGCGCCGGGCGCGGGATCGCCATTGAGCTTGCCGAGGCAGGTGCCATCACCTACGTGACGGGCCGCAGCACGAAGGCCGCTCGTTCCCCAATGAACCGCGCCGAGACCATCGAAGAAACTGCGGAGCTCATCTCTGCTCGTGGGGGACGGGCCGTAGCCGTGCGCGTGGATCACACCGTCCCGAAAGAAGTGGCCGCGCTGGTCGCGCGGATTCATGAAGAGCAGGCTGGGCGGCTGGACATACTCGTGAACGACGTGTGGGGAGGCGATTCGCTCACGCAGTGGGGCACGCCGTTCTGGGAGCACGATCTGGATGCCGGCCTGCTCATGCAGCGGGCAGCCGTGCATAGTCACCTGATCACGAGTTGGCACGTGGCTCCCTTGATGACGCGGCGCCGCACCGGCCTGATTGTCGAGGTGACGGATGGCATCCTGGATCGATACCGCGGGTCGCTCTTCTATGATCTTGCCAAGGCCGCGGTTATCCGTCTGGCGCTCTCACAGGCGGAAGACCTGCGCTCGTACGACGTGGCGGCAGTCGCGCTCTCGCCTGGGTTCCTGCGTTCCGAGGCCATGCTGGATCACTTTGGGGTTACCGAATCCACCTGGCGCGACGCCGTTCTCAAGGACCCGAATTTTGCCGTCTCGGAGACGCCCTTTTATATCGGCCGCGCAGTCGTGGCCCTGGCCGCCGATCCAAACATCATGGCGCGCAGCGGCAGGGCTCTCGCCACCTGGAACCTGGCCCGCGAATACGGGTTCTCCGACGTGGATGGCACTCGGCCGGACTGGGGGAGCCACGCCCGCGATCACTTGGGCATGGATATGGGCTAGCCGCGCGCCCCCCAGTAGATTCGCACGTATCGTCTAGACAACTTGACTATACCTGCTCCTTGTGCTATTTTGGGTGGGACAACAAGGACCGGAGATGCATCGCGAGCGAGTATCTGAGAATGTGTATTGGTTTCAAAGTGAGGTCTATGCCCAGGTCACGGCCGGCGTCGTCTCGGGGCCGCAATGGGCTGTTGTCATAGACACCCTGGCCTTGCCGGATGAGACTCTCGGAATGCGGGAGTTCATTGAGCATGAACTGGGCGTGCCGGCACGCTACGTGATCAACACGCACTACCACGCCGATCACGCCTGGGGCAGCTGCTTCTTTCCGGGCGCAACCGTGATCGCCCACGCCCGCTGCCGCGATCTGCTGGCAGAACGCGGGCTGCCATCCCTGGAGACGGCGCGCAAGCAGAATGCCGCCTTTAGGCAGGTGAAGATCGTCCTGCCTCATCTGACGTTCGAGAGCGGCCAGCTCAGCCTGCGCGTGGGTAAAAAGAACCTGATCCTGATGCCCGCTGCCGGACACAGCGAGGACGGCATCGCCGTCCTGGTGGAGGAGGACCGCGTCTTATTCGCGGGTGACGCCTTCATGCCGCTGCCTTACATCGTCGACGGCGATCTGGATGAGATCGCCTCCTCCATCAGGAAGATCGGCCGCATGGGACTCGAGAATATCGTCCAGGGCCATGGCGATATCATCCTGCGCGGCGAGATCGATGCCGCGGTAAGGGAGAACCTGGGGTACCTCGCCAATATCAAGAAGTTCGCCAAGGCGGCCGCGCGCCGCAAGGCGCCGGCGGACCCGCTTGAGGGGGCCGGCCTGGAAGACAGCGGCAAGAGCCGCGTGTACCTTGGCGGGTTGGCCGAGGCACTCCACAAGCGCAACATGCGCGAGTTGGTGAATCGGGCCCGGGAAGAATGATCCGGCGTATCGACTAGGGTTGATTCTCGCCAACAGACCGACAACGCGGCGAGCAGTCTGCTCGCCGCGTTGTTCGTCTCGGAGTCGATACCGGGCTCGCTCAGCGTCTGGCCGCAGCCGGTTTTACGGCTCTGCTTTTCCTCTTGGCTTTCACGCCGTCCCGAGTCATGGCGGAATTCCGCGGCCGGGTGGGCTGCTCGTCATGCTCCGGAAAAAGCGGCGTTGGCTTGCGCCACGGGCGCCACCCGTGGAAGCGCTCACGGCCTTCGATCAAGGCCCGGATATTGGGCCGCAGCGCCCACGCCAATAGCCACAAAGCGATCAGACCGTACAGCACGTCCGGCACGGTTGCCAGACCCAGGTAATAGCGCACTCCAAAGATCGCGCTGATGATCAATGCGATGCTGATCGTCGTGACCGAGGCATACCCGATGCCGAAGAACACCAGTAGTGCCAGCGGCAGGACGATCAACCCTGACGGCCACCACAATCCGATGGCGCCCCCCACTGTCGGAGCCCCGCCGGCGCCGCCCCTTAGTCTCACGCGGTGCTCGCCGTGCCGCTCGAGCAGGAACACCGAGTAATTGTGACCCAGGATCGCCGCAACAGGGGCAAGCACATGGACCCAGTGGTTGCCGGGGCTGAGGGCCAGCGCTAACCACACGGAGACGACGCCCTTGGCGCCGTCCATCAGCGCCGTGAGTATTCCGGCACCGGCCCCCGCCGCGCGGGCAGCGTTGGTCCCGCCGGTGCGACCGCTGGCCACGTGCCGGATATCCTTACCGGAGATCAACTTAACCCAGATCAAACCGAAGGGGATCGAACCCAGGATGTAGCCCAGCAGGATGGCGCCGGCATCGATCAGGACTTGCATTGCGCGACCTCCAGGTCACAAAACGGTAACACGTACGATCGCAATCGGTTACTGGCCAGCGATGATGTGCAGCGGCACATCAGTGACCCTGGCATTCTCGATCCAGAACCCTCGTGCGCGCCACTGCCCTGCATGCCGTGACCAGATGACCTGTACTGCCGGATAGGCCGCCTCATGGACGTCCGTGGCCGAGGGCTCGTCGGCAGGTCCTTCTCCGGCGCGGGCATCCGCCGGGTGTGAGTGGAATATGGCCAGCAGCTCCATGCCGCCCTCTTCCATTGCGCGGAAGGCGCGCAGCTGTTCCGCGGCATCCATTCGGAATCGGCTCATGCTCTGCTCCCGGTTGTCGATCGGGAAAACCTCACAGACGGAATCCCCGGTCCCCGCCAGCAGGCCGCAGCCTTCCATTGGCATGCAGGATTGCACATGGGCGCGCATCCGCTCCCACTGCACCAGGTCCAGGAACAAGCGCTTGATCATCATGGATTAGAGGGACAAGATGTCGTGGCCGCATTCGATCGGGCGATACTCCTGCCTAGCGCAGGAGCGCCGCGGCTGCCCAAAGTCCGCCGAGGATGAAACCCGGCTCCCTCACTGCGCTGCGCACCGGAATGTCCTCGGACAGACCGGATGCGAGTGCGGTCAGGGCATAGAGCGGACCCAGAACGGCCAGCCCGAACTGGAGCGACGAAAGCGGCCAGTAGTGCAGGCCAGCGGCCACCTGAGCGCATACCAGGCCGATGCTGAAGGCCCAGGGGTAGTCCCAGCGTTCGCTCAAACGGAGATGAAGCGTGCGCAGCGCGACCAGGCCCGATGCGATAAAGACGGCCGGCACAACGAGGAACAGCCGCGCCGCCCCAAGGCGCAGGGAGATCACAAACAGCAGGAACAGCGCATACGAAAGGGCCGTCAGCCCGGCAGACGCCAGTGCGTACAGCGGCGCGCCGGGATCCACCGTGATGTACTCCGCTACCACAACCGCGACCAGGATCATGGCGCCGGTTACCAGCCCGATCCACCACGCCGGGCCGGACGGCAGGATGTCCAGGACGATACCGATGATCACGGCCGTCAGGGTTGGCAACATCCAGTGCTCAATGGACCGTCGTCCCTGCAGGCCTTGGTGCCCTTGCAGAAGCCAATCCATGCCCGTTGCCGTAAGGCCGCCTGCCATAAGAGTCATGGCTGTTCCCAGTGTCAGGGAATATGCGAAGTAGAAGCCGGGGAACTGGATGGACAGCGTTAGTCCGGGTCCGCTTGCGAGGTGGGTAAGTGCGTAGCTGAGCAGCACGGTCGCGGCAAGGACCCCCACCTGGTTGGTGGCCGGGAAGTATCGCGGCGCTTCGTGCATCGACCGGATTCTAACCGAAGTCGCGCTCCCGCGGCCGGCTCAGGCGCGTGCAAGCACGGGTGAGTGCCGAAATTAGAACAAATTTGCGGATGATAGGGGCGATATGGTAAAATTGCATGGTTATGCTCCCGACAAGAATGGATGCACAGGCTCTACCGCCCCCGCCAGGCATCATCGGCTCTCTTAGGGCCGGTTTTGACGCCATCGCCGCGCATATCGGCCTCATCCTTTTGCCCCTGGGACTGGACCTGCTTCTCTGGCTGGGGCCGCGGGTGGGCATCAGCAAACTCATGCAGCCAGTGCTGGATGAGATGGCCCGGTTGGCGCCGACCGCGGGGCTCGCCCAGGCGGACATCAACGCCATGCTCGCCATGTACCGGGAGCTTCTTGGAAGGCTGAACCTGTTGTCCGCACTGCGGACCTTTCCCGTTGGCCTATCCAGCCTGATGATCGGCCGTATGCCCGGGGGCGTTCCATTCGGTACACCAACGATCCTGCAGGTGGATACCGCCGCACAGCTACTGGGGCTATTCCTGATTATGACGCTGCTCGGGTGGATGCTGGGGGGGCTGTATTTCTACCGGGTGGCAGGCTTGGTGGCCTCCAAGCCCCTTGTCGCGGCTCCCCCCACGGCCGCACGCGCCGTAACGCAGACGATCCTGTACTCCTTGATCTGGGCCATCCTTCTCTGGTCCCTGGGCTTACCTGGCTTGTTCATCATCTATCTCGCCTTCGCCATCAACACCCTGCTCGGTCAGATCCTCGTGTTGTTCCTCGGATTCGTCTCCCTATGGCTGCTCGTGCCCCTGTTTTTTTCGCCCCATGGCATCTACCTCAGAAAACAAAATGCCTTCGCCTCGTTCCTGAGCGGATTTCAGCTGACGCGCTTCACGCTGCCCAGCAGCAGCCTGTTCGTGCTGGCAGTGTTTCTGCTCGGCATGGGCTTGAATCTCCTCTGGTCCGTTCCGGCAGAGGACTCGTGGCTGGCATTGGTGGGCATCCTGGGGCACGCGTTCATCACCACTGCGCTGCTGGCGTCGTCATTCATCTATTATCAAGATATGTCGGCCTGGGTGCAAACGGTTCTGGCGCGCCTGCGCGCTGGGATGCCGACTCAACAGGCCTAGCGAACGCGCCCGCGTCGCGGAGCCATTCCGGCGGGTGACGACGCGGCGAATCGAGCGGGAACGGGAGCTCCCCGGAGGGATTTTCCACAGTGGCCCAGAAGAAAAGCAACGACAGTTACGAAGCCAAGGACATCCAGGTCCTTGAAGGCCTGGAAGCTGTTCGGCGCCGCCCCGGCATGTACATTGGCGGCACCGACATCAAGGCGCTCCATCATCTCGTTTATGAGGTGGTCGATAATGCCATTGACGAGGCCCTGGCGGAGGCCTGCGATCGCATCGAGATCGTCATTCACGCGGATAGCAGCGTCACGGTCACGGACAACGGCCGTGGCATTCCGGTCGGACCACACCCCACCCAGAAGAAATCCGCTCTCGAGGTGGTCATGACCACACTGCACGCCGGCGGCAAGTTCGGCGGCGGTGGGTACAAGGTTTCCGGCGGCCTGCATGGCGTCGGTGTCAGCGCGGTGAATGCGGTTTCCGAGTGGTGCGAGGTGGAAGTCCGCCGCGATGGCGGCATCCACTTCCAGCGCTATGAACGCGGCTATCCGAAAGCGCCGGTGAAGACCACCGGCCGCATGAAAGATGGGACGACCGGCACCAAGGTCTCCTACAAGTTCGATAGGAAGATCTTCAAAGAGGAGATCGATTACCGCTTCGAAACGCTCTCGCAGCGCTTCCGTGAAATGGCGTTTGTCACCCGCGGGGTGACCATCTACTTTCTGGATGAGCGCGCCGACCGGGAGATGACCTTCTACTTCGAGGGTGGGATTACGTCCTTCGTCCGCTACCTCAACCGCAACCGCGAGGCCCTGCACCCCGTCGTGCACGTTGAAAAGAATGTGGACGGAATCGGCATCGAGTCCGCTATTCAGTTCACCGATGCTTACACCGAATCGGTTTACTCCTTTGCCAACACCATCAACACGGTGGATGGCGGCACGCATCTGACCGGCCTGCGCTCTGCCCTCACGCGCGTCGTGAATGACTACGCCCGCAAGACGAGCCTGCTGAAGGATTCCGATCCCAACTTCTCCGGCGACGACACGCGCGAGGGCCTGACGGCCATTGTCTCGGTCAAGCACCCTGATCCGCAGTTCGAATCGCAGACGAAGGTCAAGTTGATGAATGCCGAGGTGCAGACCTACGTCCAGCAGATCGTGGGCGAGGCCTTCGCCACATTCCTTGACGAGAATCCGCAGGCGGCGCGTGCGATCATCGCCAAGTGTCTCACCTCCGCCCGGGCGCGTGACGCGGCACGCAAAGCGCGCGATCTCGTCATCCGCAAGTCAGCGCTCGAGTCGCTTACCCTGCCTGGGAAGCTGGCCGATTGCTCCGAGCGCGATCCCACCAAGACCGAGCTGTACATTGTCGAGGGTGACTCGGCAGGTGGATCTGCCAAGCAAGGCCGTGACCGCCACTTCCAGGCCATCCTGCCTCTGCGCGGCAAGATCATGAACACCGAGCGTGCGCGACTGGATAAGATCCTCTCCAGCAACGAGATCCGTGCCCTCATCTCGGCGATGGGCACCGGTATCGGCGACAACTTTGACCTTGAGGGCCTGCGCTACGGGCGCATCATCATCATGACCGATGCCGATGTGGACGGCAGCCACATCCGCACGCTCCTGCTGACGTTCTTCTTCCGCTACATGCCTCTGCTCATTGACGGCGAGCACCTGTTCATTGCTCAACCCCCGCTCTTTCGCATCGCCCACAAGAACCAGGTCAAGTACGCATACACCGACAAGGAGAAGGACAAGCTTGTCAAGGAGATGGGCGGGGCGGACAAGATCGGCGTTTCACGCTACAAGGGTCTGGGTGAGATGAACCCCGAGCAGCTGTGGGACACGACGATGAATCCCGCGAACCGCACACTGCTGCAGGTCTCGGTGGAAGATGCCGCCGAGGCAGACCGCACATTTGATATGCTCATGGGGGATGCTGTGGACCCGCGCAAACGGTTCATCCAGACGCATGCGCGCTACGTGCGCAACCTGGATGTCTAGGGGGGCGCTTCGCCCCCGCTGCCATCCGATCGGGAGCACGCGGCCAGGTTCAGTTTGGAACCTGGCCGTCGTCTTTTGTCAGGAACCGCCGAACAGTCGCCGGAAGAAGTCGATGAGGGAGTCGAGGAACTTGGGTATGGGTGCCGCCGGGGTCTCGACCGGTATGGCCGCCGTGGGTGATGCGCGGGCGACCGTGGGTGTCGGCGGCGGTGCGGCCGTGGAGGTCGCGACCGGCGTCGATGAGGGTGCAGGTCTGGCGGTGGGGCCGGTAGGCGCGGCTAGGTGCACGATCCGCGGCGCGACCCACAGAGCGCGGTCGCCCGTGGAGCTGCCAAGATCATTGACGCTTAGCACAAAGCGGACCTGCTGACCCGCGAGATCGCCGAGGTCTAGATCCAGATCGAAGTAGTGCCCATCGTAGAACTCGCCCAGCGTCCAAAGGTCATGCGCCGCGCCTGTTGCGTCGAGATAGCTCACGCGGAAGAGCACCGAGCACTGCTCTGCGTTGTGCTCGCAGCCGACCCGCGACTGGAACCGATCGCCCGCCTGCACCTGGTACTGGGGGTAGAGACCCAGGATGTAGCCATCCTGGGACGAAGCGGGGATGGTCAGCAGCGCGGGTCGCGACACGGTCAAGCCATCCTCAAGTGCGGCCTGGCTCAACATTGAGACCGCGCCGCGCGGATCACCATCCTGGCTGGGACAGTCCAGAGTCCCATCGTTGCCCTGCCACTGAGCCACGCACGCGTTGAGCGCGAAATTCGACACTTCAACGGGAGTGGCAAGCGACTCTGCCGTGGGACTGTGCGCCGTAAGGGCCGCCTCTGCCGTTCCCGTGCCGACGAATGCCGTGAGCGTCGCTTCCGCCCATCCAGTGGCCACCGTTGGCGTCGTCGAGGCTGAACCGCCGGTTGCGGTGGATGTCGCGAGAGCCTGTCCGGCCACACGTATCTGCGCCCACAGGGTTCCGGTTGCAGCCGGCCCGATGCCGAAGGTCCTTCCGTCGGGCGTTTGCAGCTGCCAGTATCCCTGGTATTGACCGGGCGCGGCTGGAGCAACCAGATCCACCGATACGTCTGCGGTCTGGCCTGCACCCACCAGCGCCGGCAGTGGGACAGTGTCTGGTCCTCCCATTCGGTCGCCGCGGACGAAGACGAGCCTGTACGCCGCGGTCCACGGGCAGTTGCCCGCGTTCTGTATCCTCCAGGTCTTTCTGAACGCCTCCCCGGGGCGCAGGGTCGCGTTGTCCACAATTGTGACATCACCCAGGAACTCCGCACGGTTGCATGTCGCATCCAGGGTGGCCGTCGGGCTGCCGGGCACGACTGCCGTCGCAGAGGCCTGTGGTGCCGTGAGGATGGCCCGCGTGGGCGCATTGATGGGCGTCAGCGTCAGCGTCGGCCGCGGAGTGTTGCTGGGCGCCGGCGTGAAGGTCGCGGTCGGCGGGCGAGTACGCGTTGACGTGGGTGCGACCGTCGCCGTGCGTGTGTGGGCACGGGTCGAGGTAGCGGTCGGGCGCGGTGTGGCCGTCGCCGGCGGGATCGGCGTGTGCGTCGGAAGGGGCGTGGAAGTCGCCGTGGGCGGCGGCGTGCGCGTAGGCAGGGGGCTGGCGGTCGCGGTCGGTAGCGGCGTTCGCGTCGGAATCGGCGTGGAACTCGGCAATGCTGTCGCCGTCGCCGTGGGCACGGGGGTGCGCGTGGGAACGGTAGATGCCGTCGGTGTCTTGGAGGGCGTCGCCGTCGGCGTCTTGGTCGGCAATGGCGTTGGCGTGCTTGTAAAGATCACGTCGAGACATACCGGCCAGGAATCCGCGGCGCTGACGGCATCGCCCGTGTGATCGTATGCATCGTAGATCTTGACGTACAGCACACCGGGGAATTGCTTCAACGTGGCGATCAGCGGCTGGGCCAACGTGTATCCGCTGCCGGTCGGCTGGCAGTTGCCGGCCAGGTAGACGGAGAGAACGCCGTTGACGAATTCCACTCTCCTATGCCCGACGAATCCATTCCGCAGCGCGGCCAATCCGCGGGACTGCTCCTCGATGCTGGGTCCAATGAAGTACTGATCCAGCGCGGCAGCAATCGCGCTCGCCGAGCCGGGGATCGTGCGCCGGACCGCCTCCTCGAACGGAGCAGTGCGCGTCCCTGCCGGGCGCGTGTTGGTGAAGTAGATGTCGACGATCACCGGCGGCGGTGTCGGCGTGACACTCGGGGTCGCTGTCCGTGTGGGGGTCCGACTCGGAGTCCTCGTGGGCGTGTTGGAGGGTACCGGCGTGGACGAAGGCCGTGGCGTCCGTGTGGCTGTTGCGGTCGCGGTGAGGGTCGGAGGCGGGGTGGCCGTACTCGTCCTCGTCGATGTCGGCAGCGGGGTGCGCGTCGGCACTGGAGATGCGGTGGTGGAGGCTGTCGGCATCGCCGTTCGCGTCACCGTGGGCGCCGGTGTGCTCGTCGACGAGGGCCTCGCCGTGGAAGTCGGCACAGGCCGCGGCGTGAGGGTGCGTGTCGGCTGCGAAGTCCTGGTCGGCGGGGGAAGCGGTCTCGTCGTTGCCGTTGGAGTGATCGTGGGGGTGCGCGATGCCGCGGTTGTTGGCGTGAAGGAAGCCGTCGCCGTCGCGGGCGGACTTGCTGTGATGGTCGGGGGCTCTCCATCCAGAAGGAACCGGCCGGAGGCCTTCCAGTCCGTGCCGACGAAGACTTGCACCTCGTACTCGCCGGCCTCCCATTCCGAGGCCGGTCGCAGCCAGCTGACCACCGCCACGCCCGACGGGAAATCCTTCCAGGACGTGGTGTCGACGTGCTTGAGCTCACGATTCTGGTACCACAGCGCTGTCCATTCGACCTTAACGCCGATGGGTTGATAGGTGAACACAGAGTACATCTGCTTGATGGGATTGCGGAACGTCTCGCCCGGCGCGACCAGCGCGTAGTTGTTGATTTCCGTGGAAAAGCGCAGCCGGCCAAACTGGGTGTCGAAAGCGGGCGTGACCGTGCCCTGGATCATTGCCTGCACGGCGATGGGCATCACCG
Source organism: Chloroflexota bacterium (assembly GCA_043805815.1). Taxonomy (GTDB): domain Bacteria; phylum Chloroflexota; class Anaerolineae; order Anaerolineales; family Villigracilaceae; genus Fen-1038. Next base: position 24,527 of record JAZDHO010000188.1, on the reverse strand, counting down.
GGGTTGGGGTCATGGCGCTCGTCGGCGGGATGATTGGCGAAGGTGTGACGACAATGGTTGTCGGCGTGTCCGCCGGCGGTATGGGCGTCCCGGGCGGCGGCAGAGGCGACGCTGGGGACGCGGTTTCGGAGGCAACCGGAGTCTGCGTGGAGGGGAGGGCAGCCGGGTTCTCGGTCGGTTGATTCAGCCGGCCGAAAATCATCAAGGCCATGGCCAGCGCACCCGATAGCACAGCCAGCAGCACCGAACCGCGCGCCTGCACAATGTATCGGCGGCGCAGCCGGTAGTCCGACCATCGGCGACTTATTTGGAGAGTGTGAACTGCAGAGAGGAGACTGAAGATGGCCCCCAGCCCAAAGATGAGCACTCCGATCCACAGCGCGATCAACGACATTATCCCAAAATTATACGCCACTTGTTGTTTCACGGAGATCTGCACAGTGGAGAGACGCACATTCCGGCGGAACAAACGCTGCATTCACCGCACAGCATGGCCGCATGTGGCGATGGATCATCTCCGACGTTGGGCCGGCCATCGATGGAGGTCGTATGCCTTTGCCGGGCTGGGCAGCGGCATTTCACGTGACATTCGCCTGGTCAAAAGAGCCCATCGCCTGCATCGCCTTTCCTTGGTGTGTTTCGGCCGCCGCCCGGTGTACCCTATTACGGTATCCGGCCAAATGGTGGGTGCGCTCACACCCGGATTGCCCTCCCGGACAGTCGCAGCGTCCGGCCAGTCCGGCGGAGATCGGCCTTCAGGCAAGTCTGTACGCTGAGGCGAGGACCCTTGCACAAACCTTCCAGCGATGAAGCCGTTCCAGCGTCCGTCTTCGGCGCCGCCATGCCTGGCGCGGCCGATGTCGAGTTCAGTTTTGCCTTCCAGCCCATCGTTGACGCCTCGACCGGCACAGCGATCTCGTTTGAGGCCCTTGTTCGTGGTCCGCACGGAGAACCGGCATCCGCGGTCTTTGCCGGCGTGGCTCAAGAAGACCTCTACGGATTCGATCAGGCCTGTCGACTGAAGGCGATTCGGCTGGCGGCCCGGCTCAATCTCCATGCCTCCCTCAATCTCAATTTCTTCCCTAACTCGGTGCAGCTCAGCAGCCAGTATCTCTGGGCTACGCTTGAGGCCGCACACGAGGTCGGTTTTCCCGCCGAACGGCTTGTTTTCGAGGTGACCGAGACGGAGTTCCTGGGGCACCGGGGCAGCGTGGAGGGCATGTTCGAGCGCTACGCAAAGTATGGCTTTCAGACTGCCATCGACGACTTTGGAGCCGACTTCTCAGGATTGCGCAGACTGGTGGAGTATCAGCCCAACTACATCAAACTGGATCGCAATCTGGGTGCGGACATCCATGAGAATTGGGCGAAGCAAGTCATCGTGAGGGGCATCCTGGGCATATGCAGGCAGCTGTCCATCACGCCGGTCGCCGAGGGTGTGGAGAAGGTGGAGGAATACCGTTGGCTCAGGCGAGCGGGGATCCATCTCTTCCAGGGTTTCTATTTTGGCCGGCCGGCCTTCGAGGCGCTAACCCAGGTCCAACCCGCCGTCTTCTAGGTTGCACGACCTAATCGACCATCAATATCCACTTGGCGCGTGCTCGGCGGCATGGCAGGTCTCGGCCGTCTTGATTGTGATAAAGAACATCCAATTACATGACGTTCGTCTCCCTCATTGGGTTCCGGCCGTCCCTACCATCGCGAAGGACGCGGACTCGGATAGTGACAAATGACAGGTGAACTGAGAAGCTGTTTGTGCTACATTCTTGGAAAGCATGTTTCACCCTGATCCGAGTTCCCAAACGAAGGAGGCAAAATGAGCACCAAAGCGCCCGTCGCACCTGCGGGCCTGTTCCTGCGAAAGTCCTCAGGACTGGTGAGGGCTTTCTCCACTTTCGATGGATTCCTGTATGGCGTGTATGCGAATTCCATCGTGGTGGCCGCCGCGCTTTCCTATGCAGTGTCCTGGCCATGGAATGACGCCAACATTCCCTTGGGAATCGTCATGGTCTGCTTGGCATTCATTCCCTGCTTCACGGTCTATGCCATGCTCACCAGCTTGATGCCCCGGGCAGGTGGTGACTACGTGTGGCAGAGCCGGTCGCTGGGCGGCTTCTGGGGTTACATCTTGGTCTTCACTCCACTCCTTTTCGGCCCATGGTTCTATATGGCTTCGAACGTGGCGCCGGGCTCGGGCATGGTTGTTGCGCCGTTCTTCATCACCTTGGGCAATTTGCTTAATGCGCCGGCCCTCACCACTTTTGCCACCTGGCTGATCACCAAGGTGGGCACCTGGTGGTTCTATGTTTTCTACTGCACGTTCGCGGCCGTCGTCCTGGCCCTGGGCATGAGGTTCTATGCCAAAGTGCAGCGCTGGAGCTTCTACATCGGAATGCTGGGCATCCTCACCTGGGTGGGCATGCTGCTCTTCACGACCTCTGCCGGTTTTCAGGCAGGCTTCAATAACTTCATGGCGAATACACTGAACTGGGGGGGAGGCCAGGCCTACCAGCAGGTGCTGCAGATGGCGCAGGACAATGGCTATCAGGCACTTCCGCTTTCTCAAACCCGCGCCTTGTCGTCCTTCCTCATCGGGCCTGCCTTGGCCTATACCTTCATGTATATCGCCTGGACGGGCACGCTGGTCGGCGAGATTGGCGGCGTGAACCAGTTCAAGAATTCCTTTAGGATGTTCATGGGCGGCAACATCTTCTCCATGATCATCTGCGCCGGGTTCTTGTGGCTTCTGATCTCGCGCATCAGCAACGAGTTCTTCACATCCTCCAATTTCCTGTGGATGACGGGCAATACCGGCGACATGCCGGTGGCACCGTACTACGGCATCTTCTTGATGTCCCTCAGCCAGAGCCCGCTGGTTTGGCTGTGGATTGCCATCGGTCTCAGTGCCTGGTTCTGGATTTGGCCCACCAATAACATGGTCATGTCGACCCGCGTCATGTTCGCCATGTCGTATGACCGCATGCTCCCTGGCTTTGTTGCCCGCGTCTCCAAGCGTTGGGGTGCACCGATTGTGGCGATCGGCATCTGCTACGTTGGCTCATTGATCATGGGTTGGCTGTACTTCTTCACGGGTTTCTCCAAGCTCACGCTGGACATGCCGCTCATGACCTCCATTGCCTTCGCGACCAGCACGGTTGTGGGCATGCTCTTCCCGTACCTAAAGTCCACTCGCAAGATCTACGAGGATTCCCCGATCTCGAAATACAAGGTCGGGGGCGCGCCTCTCATCACGGTCATGGGCGCGCTGGGAGCCGTTTACTTCGCCGTGATGTTCTATCTCTACATCAGCGACCCACGCTACGGCACCAATGATCCTCTGTCGGCGATGTACATCTTTGGCGCGCTGATCATCAGCGCCATCATCTACTTCGCCTACCGGTCCTATCGCCGCCGCCAAGGTGTCAACACGGACCTGACTTACCGCGAAATCCCGGTCGAGTAGCAGTTCGCGGTTCACACCCGCTTCGCAGGCCGCGGGTAGAATAAGGCTTCCCCAACTCCAGGAGGTGCTGCAGCGACTGTGGCTGCAGCCCTCCTGGCGGACTGGCAGTCTGCGATTTCGATTCTTGACAGGAGCCCGGAGTGTCCGGAAGAAGAGGTCCGCCCACGAGATTCCTCTTTGCCACCGACATCCACGGTTCGGAACGGTGCTGGCAGAAACTGGTCAACTCGGGCGCCTTCTTTGATGTGGATACCATGATCCTGGGCGGGGACATGACTGGAAAGGGCATCCAGGCGATCGTGGAGACCAAGCCCGGAGCATGGCGCACGGATTTCCTTGGGGACGTCGTCGAGGTGAGTGGCGAGCCGGAGGTTTCCAGACTGGAGCAGAGGGTTCGTGCCGCAGGGTTCTATCCCAGCAGGATGACCGGGGAGGACTTTGCGGAGTTTGCCGGCTCACCAGAAATCCAGCAGAAATCATTTGAGCACTTGATGGCCAAAACCATCGAAGGCTGGCTGGCCTTTGCGGAGAAGAAACTGAAGGGAACCGGAAAACGCATCATCGTTACTGCAGGCAATGACGATCCATTGTTCATCAATGAGCTCTTCACGGAATCATCCATCGTCATCATGGCCGAGCGCCAGGTCTTCGCGTTGGATGAGAACCATGAAATGATCAACGAGGGCTACTCGAACCCGACCCCATGGCATACTCACCGGGAGATGAGCGAGGAGGATCTCTACGAAGCCATCCGCCAGCAGGCAGAGCAAGTGAAGGACGTGAAGAATGCGGTCTTCAACCTCCACGTTCCGCCGCACAACTCAAGACTTGACGAGGCCCCCCTGCTCAATGAGAATCTGGTCCCGGTTGACGGCGGTCGCACGTACGTACCGGTCGGCAGCACTGCTGTGCGCAGGGCAATCGAAACCTACCAGCCGCTCTTGGGCTTGCACGGTCATGTTCATGAGGCAAAGGGCTCTGCGAATATTGGTCGGACTCTGTGTTTGAATCCAGGCAGCAACTACACCGAGGGCATTCTGTCAGGCTATCTGGTCACGCTGGACAAAGACCGCGTTCGTGGTTTTCAGCCGGTGACCGGATAGGAATCCAGATGCACAGCCTTGCAGCGGACTTGACCTAATCAGATTAGAGGTGATGAAATGGAGCAACAGGAATTTCTGGACCACGCCTATCGCATTGTGGAAGAAGGCCAAGAACGGGGCGCAGCCTTGCGTCTGCTGGGAGCGGTAGCCTTCCACCTCCATTGTCCCAAGTACCAGTCTTTTCAGGAAAAGGCCGGTCGCCCTTTCACTGATCTCGACTTTGCCGCGTATTTCAAGCACAACGAGCAGATTCGCGATCTGTTTGCATCGATGAACTTCTGGGAGGATCGCGAGGTCGCTGTGGTGTACGCCCGGCAGCGGCTGGTCTTCAACGATCCGAATTCGACGTTGCATGTCGACGTGTTCTTTGACAAGCTGGATTTCTGCCATCCTATTCCGTGGGCGGGCAGGTTGGAAGTGGACACACCCACAATCCCGCTCGCCGAAATGCTCCTGGAAAAGATGCAGATTGTCAAGCTAAATGCGAAGGATGTGATCGATACGCTGATGCTGCTCCGTGAGCACGCTCTCGACGAAGGAGACGCGGACACGATCAATGTGAGGAGGGTCGCGCGTCTCTGCGCCCAGGATTGGGGGCTGTGGCGAACGTTCACCATGAATCTGCCAAGGATCATGGAGCTTTCCCAAGGGTACGGCTGGCTGGGTGCGGAGGATCGGGCTGTTATCGGGGAACGCATTGATCAGCTGCTGGCCATCCTTGAAAAGGAACCCAAGAGCACGTCCTGGATAGCCCGCAGCTTGGTCGGCGATCGGGTACAGTGGTACAAGGATGTACATGAGGTAAACCAGTAGAAAAGTGGTGGGCTCGCCGGTTGGGAGGGAACGCACATGATGCTCGTGGATGCGGAACGCGCCATATCGGCCGCGCGCGCAAAGGCGGGGGAGATCAGCGTCGCCATGGCAATTGCGGTTGTCGATGAGGCCGGCACCCTGATCGGCTTCATCCGCATGGACAACTCCGAGCTTATTGCAGTACCGATCGCGCAAGACAAGGCCTACACTGCCCTGGTGAACCGGATGACCACCATGGAGCTCGGCGCCCAGTGCCAACCAGGAGGCCCCTTGTACGGGATCCAGAACAACCTCGGCGGGCGGATGGTAATCTTCCCCGGCGGGGTGCCGGTCTGGAGCGACGGAAAGCTGATTGGCGCCGTTGGGGTGAGCGGCGGAACTGTCGAACAGGATCACCTGTGCGCCACAGCCGGAGCCGCCGCGGTCTAGGATGAGGGTTCGCCTCAAGAGCATCGGCGATCTGCGCGACTACGTTTCGCGCGAGACACAGGTGATTGACCTGACCGACGGCGCATCGCTGGGCGACCTCTTGTCAACGATCGGTGAGCGTTGGGGCGCGAACTTCCCCCCGTATCTCTGGGATGCTGAGAAAAAACGATTTCGCGGCGCGGTCTTCTTTGTCATTGACAAACAGGTCGTTCAAGATCTTGCTGAGACTCTGCAGGAAGACAGTGAGGTCGTATTGATTCGGGCGCTCTCTGGAGGATGACATCCTTCAGGGCGCCCGCTCATCCCACCAGACGATCAGTAAGGAGATCCAATGGCAACCACAGCGGTCAAAGGGTACGCCGGTAAGCAGTTGAGGGTCGACCTAGATCGCTGGCAGTCTCGCTCCGAGCCGATATCCGCCGAACTATCCAGGCAGTACCTCGGCGGAGCGGGCTACGGAGCAAGGCTGCTTTACGACGAACTTGAGAAGGGCGTGGACCCCCTGGGCCGCGAGAGCATTATGCTTGTGGCGACCGGGCCGCTGAGTCTCAGCGCGGTCCCTGGCGGCGGTTCTGTTGTTTTGTGCTTCAAGTCACCCCTCACGAATGTCTGGGGTGAGTCGCGGTCGGGGGGCGATTTCGGGCCGGATCTGAAGAAAGCCGGGTTTGACTATCTGATTATCAAGGGCATCTCGCCCAAGCCTGTGTATCTGCTCATCCGTGACGGAAAGTGCGAGTTCCGTGACGCGGCTCATTTGCTCGGCATGACGGTCGCGCAGAAATCCGCCGCCATTCGTAAGGAGCTCGTCGATGCAAAAGCCTCGGTGCTGTGCATCGGACCCGCCGGTGAAAACCAGGTCAAGGTGTCCGCCGTGATGTCCGATGACCGGGCAGCCGGACGCTGCGGCGGTGGTGCGGTCTGGGGGAGCAAGAATCTGATCGCGATTGCCGCGCAGGGAAAACAGAAGATCGAGGCGGCGGATCCGGAGCGGCTCAAGAAAGTCCTCAAGGCGTCGCACGATGAGATCAAGAATCTTCCCGGCTTCCTGGGACTGCAAAGCGGGGGCACAATTGGAGACACGCCTGGCAACGACGACGGCGGAGACTGGCCCACGAAGAACTGGCTCTCGAATTCCTGGGGCAAGGGCCCGGACCTGCATGATTACTATCTGGCAAAGAACTTCATCAAGGGCTTTGGCTGCTACCGGGGATGCACCATGGCCTGCGCACGTTGGGTGCATGTCGCCGATGGTGAATACAAAACGCCCGAACATGGTGGCGCCGAGTATGAATCGATTTCCTGCTTCACAGCCTATGTCCTGAACGAAAACATGGACGCGGCTGTCCACAGCACGTATCTCTGCAATGAGCTGGGGCTGGATACCATATCGACGGGATCCATCATCGCCTTTGCCATGGAGTGCTTTGAAAGAGGCATGCTTTCGGGCCTCGATCCTGATGGCCTCGAGCTTCGTTGGGGCAACGCCGAGATACTGCCGGTGATGGTCAGGAAGATCGCCTACCGCGAAGGCTTGGGGAATATCCTTGCCGAGGGCGTGCGCCGGGCCGCCGCTGTCATCGGACAGGGTGCGGAAGAGTTCGCCATCCATGTGAAGGGTTTGGAAGGACCGGCTCATGACCCCCGGTCCGGAAAAGCCTTGGCAATCACTTATGCCACTGCTAACCGGGGCATGTGCCATATTCATCCGTTGGAGGGCATGGCATGGGATCGGGGCAAACTTGATTGGGGGATGATGAAATACGGCGTTCCGGACCCCAATACCGTGGAGCGCTGGGATGAGGCGGGGAAGGGCGGCGCAGTGGCCTTGCTTCAGGACGGCCTGGCACTGCCGGAGGTCCTGGGCACGTGCAAGTTCTACATGTATGGCGGCATCACTGTGGATCACTGGGCGGAGATGGTCTCGGCTCTGACGGGTTGGGAGATGGATGGACGGGAGCTGCTGAGAATTTCGGAGCGTGTGCTTAACCTGCAGAGGATGTTCAACGTCCGCGAAGGTATCACTAGGAAGGATGATCAGATTCCGCCGCGCGTGCGCGCAGTGCCGTCCTTCGGAAAATACGCCACGGAGCCCGCGGTTGAGGTTTGTGATTTGGATGGAATGCTTGAGGAGTACTATCTGAAGCGGGGCTGGGATCCAGCGACGGGCATTCCAACTCAGGAGAAGCTCAAAGAGCTGGGTCTGGCGTAGGCCTCGGGAGGCGCTTTGCCTCACTGTGGGATCTGCAACTGGCTGTTGTTTGCTGAAGCGAACAGCGGCAGATGGATCTTGCCCAGGTCTTGTGAAGAGCGAACCAACCCCGGCGGCGCGACGTAGCCTGCGCGGCTGAACAACCAGGCTCTCAGCACAGCCTCGCTCACGCCCAGCGGTTGCATCACCTCGTGCACCGCGCGCAGCAGGAGCTCCCTGTAGCGCGGGATGTCCACGGTGCGCGGGTCCAGGTCGTCCGCCAGGTCCCAGGCGCGCGCGCCGGGCCCTGCGGCGATGTGCAGGTAGCGCACCCGCTGGCCCATCTTCAATGTCTTGCCCATGACCTCCAGCTGTTTCGCGGCTGTTGCGGCGTGCGAGAAATAACTGTATTCGTTCAGTTCGCGGCTCAGGGTCTGCGCCACCACCAACTCATCCAGCGGAACCTGCCCCGCTTTCAAAGCCGCCAGATTCTCCTGTATCGCCGCCAGGACTTCGGGGAAAAGATCGACCAGTTTGGCCGGGTCAGGCTCGCGCGCCAGGATGTTCAGGATCTCGATCTGCAGGTTGGAGACAAATCTCGGCGTGTCGCTGCGGCGCAAGGCGATGCCGCGGATCTTGTGATCGCCGTCAGCGGATAGGCCGTAGAAGCGATTGGCCACGGAGATGTTCACGTTCGCGCGCGTCCCAAGGAAGGCGAACCACGGGTAGATCTTCTGCAGCTCTATCGGCAGATGGGTTTCCTGCTCGATCGCCCGTGCCAGGGCCTGAAAATCCTCCGGGGAAGCGCCTGGGCAGGAGACGAACAGGCTGTCCACGTATAGATGCAGCACCCGGAAGCCTCGGTCCTCCGCTACCAGCTTGGCGCGGGTGATGACTTTCCTGGAGAGGAATGAAACCACCTCGTGCGCGTTGATGCGCCCGAACGTCGAATTGGCAAAACCCAGCCGCCCGTACGCGACCACGGTCAGCCATTTGAGCGCGTCCACCACGGCTTTGTATCTGCGCCGCATCGAGCGGTGATGCGGGTCCTGCGGGTCGAGTGTCTTCAAGAGCCGCTTCAGTGCCAGCCGCTTATCCCGCAGCGGTCGCAGCGCAGTCGGCATCAACCCGGGGCGCGTGCCGACCTTCACGCCGAGTTCGGGCAGTTCCAGCGCCTGCGGTACATCCGCGCCTGCCGTCTCGGGCGACACATTGAATTCGATCATGATCGAGGCCATCATCGAGCTGAAATCCAGGATCGCCACATCGGGAAAGACCCCCACCGGCGGCTGCAGGATGAGCCCGCCTCGGTCGGACTTCACCATTTGGCTGTAGCTTTTCGGGATCTCCCCCTTCTGGTGCTGATAGGGGATCAACACGCCGCGGCGCATGGCAGTGAGGGTCTGCAGCGCGGAGATGCCCGCGCCCGGTGAGCGCCTGGCAGCCTCCTGCACCGGCAGGCCGGTCATGCGCGTCTCCTCGATGGTCCCGGCCAGGCCGTAATCACCGTAGGTCATGCCGTTCCGGCTGTCGATGTGCCAGCGGCCGCGCAGATGGACCTGCGGACCGCGGTAATGGGCGCGGCCGTAGTTGAAGAAGCTCACCTCCTTGCGCCGAATTACCGGCAAGGAGGCATCGCGGTTCGGATTGATGAGGATGCCGGTCCGCTTGGAGGCCTCTTCCAGGTGGGAGAACAACCACGTATCCCCAAAGTGCGTCTGGATCACATCCGGGTCGTACGCATCCAGGATGCCCCGGAGCATGGAGAGCAGCTCGCGCGGCCTGTCGAGGGGCGCGCGTACGTAGAAGCCGTCATACTTGATCAGCAGGCGTTTGGGTGAGGCGCTTGTCGGATCGACGTCGGGTCTCAGGTTCAGCTTCCTGAATCGCGGCAGCTTGGGGTCCAATTCCTCCGGCGAGTCGGATGTGCTGATGCTCACCAGCTGCCCGTCTTCCTGCGCGTTCACCTCGCAGTGCGCCATCATGAACACGTTGTGGGCCGCAGCAAAGCGCAGCGGCAGGGGGATGTCCGCGTCGTAGAAGACCAGGTCCGGGAATTGCCGCTCGACCTGCCTGAACAGCGCCGGGTACGCGGCGGGGTTGGGCACCCGGGCCTCCACCACGTCCTGCGGCCCCGCGAACAGGTCTTCGCGCCGCGTGTACTGTAACTTCGCCTTCCTGGATTTCAGAAAACGCCAGAGCTGCCGCAAACGCTGCACTTCGCCGCTGGCATAGAACGGCACTTCGAGATGCCGGTCAAAGAAAAGGTGCGGCCTCTCGTCATCCCCCAACAGCCAGAAGACCACCCCTTTCTCGGGGTGGGCGTATAGATCGAACAACCAGCCGCTGCAGCTATTCATGGGCCGTCATCTTGTATCTCGGAGCCATCCTCCGGCTGTCGCAGATGCCCGTCAGGGTACCGCAGATGCCCGTCAGGGTACTGGAGGCGTTTTTGGTCCTGCTTGAGCTTCTCGATCTCAACCTGCAGCTCGTTGATGGCATGGTTGGTCCGTTTGCGTTCTTCCAGCAGGATGATCAGCAGAGTTGCCTCCATGGGCATCAGGCTGGCGGCGTTGGCAATGGCGGCCCGGTTGTTCAGCGCATATTCGTAGAACCTGTTGAGGATCCAGCGGTCGTGCGGCGGCAGCATCTCGGAGAACGGCTTCAGCTCGCCGATCACCTCGTGCACCAGCTGCGTCGCCGACGGAAAGTTCCTGCCCATAGCGCTCCTTGGTTAATGCTCCCGGCTGCATTTCGTACGCAAATCTGCTTTCCTCCCCCTCTTTCTTCTTTCCTCTTTCATCTTCTTTCTCAGCTTCATCCGTGTTCACCGCTGGCGAAGAACGAAAGCTGTACATCTTCCGCCGCCGGAATCTCGTCCATCCGCAGGACCTCGTCAGCCGTGGCTGCCACCAGCGGGAAGAACAGGCTGTATTCCTCCGTCTGCAGCCGCTCGACGAACACGATCAGCGGCCGCAGCAGGGCCAGGCGCTGCAAATGCCTGCAGCATCGTTCGAGCACGCGCCGGCGCACGGGAGGTTGGATGTCCGGGTTGTAGAAATGATGCAGGAAGTCCAAGACCAGGACCGGATCGCGTTCCGGCCGGATGTCCTCCAGCAGGTCCAGCACCTGGTAACACGTGAACGGCCTCGCCAGCCGCACCCGTCCCAGCACCTGCTGTACTTCGACCGTTTTGCGGTGGACGGACTGGACCAGCGCATAGGTCGGGATCCATTCGCCGCCGGCGATGGCATAGAAGGGACCACGTAAAGCCAGCGCTGCGAATAGTTCGGTGATGCCCTCGCTTTGCCTGCCGGCGGTCTCGATCAGCCGCAGCCGGGCGGGCTGGCTCACAAGCTGCAGGGAATTGGATGCCAGGCCTGGTAGCGTGTGCATGAGCGACACGATACATCCATCAAGAAATCCCCGAAAGGGGATTCCCGAGTGATTTCCGGAGTGATTTCTGAGTGAGCCGCATGCAGTGTGAAAAGGCAGGCAGCCCCTAGGCGTGGTGGTCCTCCCACCACGCCTCGAAGTTCCACCGCCTGAGCGTCTGCCGCAGTTCTTTTCGACTCAAGCCGAATTTGGCATAGATGTGCTTCGAGTGCGTCCGCACCGTTTCATAAGAGATGCCCAGGGCGCCGGCGATCTCATAGCTCCTGTATCCCAGGCACGTGAGCGCGGTCACCTGCTGCTCCCGGGCCGAGAGCAGGCCCCAGATATCCTCGTACTTGTGCTTGTCGCTGAGAGCCTTCACGCCGGATTCAATGATGTCGTTGTAGACTTCCTGTTCCGCGCGCCGCTGCGAGACCGCCATTTCTCTGACGGTCTGCACCAGTTGCTCGTCCTTTGAAAAGACGCGCCGCATGATCCCCGGTCGTCTTTTCTCGAGTGCTTCGCGCAGGCGTGGAGGCAGCAGGAACATTCTCAAAGCCGCAAGGTTGCGAGATTCTTTCCACGTGTACGTGCCTCCTGGGTGGCAGAGGGTTGGGGTCGGACGGTGGTCGTTCTCACCCAGCAGAGTTGTGACGGACACCCATATTATATAGAACAAATGTTCTGGAGTCAAGGGACTCACTGCCCCCGGGCCTGGAGACATGGGGGCGTTCCGCCAGGTGATAGAATTTCGAGCGTCATGGGCCGCCCCGACCCTCATCCGCTCGCACTCAAGCTCCATCTTGCCCTCAACGCTGCAGCCCTGCTCAGCGCCGCAGTCTTGATGACCTTGCTTGCCAGAAGCGGCGGCCTCTCCAGCCCCCGGCTCATCCTTGTCGTCGCCACCGCCGCACTGGCGCTCGCGGTCGCTGGTGCCGCCATCCACCTGCATCTCCAGCCCGCAAAAGAACGCCGCCTAGCGACAGCAATTCTTGAAAAAAAGCCGCGGCTGGGGATTGCCCTCTCCGCCGTTTTTCTCGGCTTCTGGTGCCTCACCTGGTTCCCCCCACAATACACCGGGGATGCCTACTACTACTTCATCGGACTGTATCCCCTCATCCTCTGCGGCTTGCTCGCCAGCGGCCTGGCGCTGATCTTCATCACGGCTGCTGCCGATGGGTTCTCCAGGACGTATCAAAAAGCATACTGGCGTGAGCACAGAGCGACCCTCACTGCGATGCTCATCAGCCTGGCTGCGTTCCTGGCGATAACCGTCCTGACCCGGCTCTGGAACGTCCTGCAGAACAACGAACCCTATTGGCGCGGCGCTGGCGTCCCGCTGCTCAGCGTGCAGGTCTTCATCGCGCTGATGATCGGCATCCTCGCCCTCGTGCTGGAGGTCAGGCTGCCTCGCCTGCCGATCCGTCTGGATCTGGCATTGTTCCTTGTCATCTGGGCAGTCGCCGCTGTTCTGTGGTCCAGCCAACCCATCGGAGCAAGCTACTGGGTCACCGGCCCCAGGGCTCCCAACCACGAATACTATCCGTTCTCTGACTTGGAGACATTCGATCTCGGAAGCCAATTCGCATTGATCGGGCAGGGGATCTTCAACCGCCAGGTCTGGGATCGCGCCCTGTACATGAGTTTCCTGGTGTTCCTGCACGCCGCGGGTGGCCAGGATTATCAACAGCTGATGTCAATACAGGCGGCGCTGTTCGCCATCTTTCCCGCGCTGCTCTATCTGATGGGGAGGAGGCTGCACAGCCGGAACGCGGGCATCATCCTGGCCGCGCTGACCGTCATGCGCGGGTTGAATAGCCTCACATCCGCGCCGTTGATCCATTCGTCAACGTTTAAGCACATGCTGACCGATTTTCCCACGGCGATCGGCCTCGCGATCTTCGTCCTGTTGTTGCTCAAATGGCTGGAATCCCCCGCCAACCGCCGGGGCGCCGGGCTGTGGGCAGCCGGCGTTCTTGGCCTCACGTCCCTCTTGCGACCGCACGTGTTGATGCTTCTGGCGGCTGTCTTGCTTCCGGGCCTTCTTGTGGGACGATCTCGGCGGAGCCCGGGCCTGCTCATGTCAGGCCTGGCATTGGTGGCGTTCCTCGCAGGCATTGCGCCGTGGATGTTCTTTGGATCCGGGGGGGGGTCGCTCATTAATTTCTATGGCCGGCGCATTCAGGACGTGGTTCAGCAACGCTACCCGCGACTCTCTGCCACTCCACCTCGATCTGCGCCGCGGACTGCGGAGCCGCTCGTGCCCGCGCCTACCGAGTCGTCGGGGCCGGCCCAGGAGGCGCCACAGGATCAGGAGACACCCGCGCCGGTGCCAACCGTGCTCCCTCCTGGTGCGAGAGCGCTGCCTCCCCCCACCACTTCGGGCCTTCCCTTCCCGGTGCTGCACTACCTGCACAACTTGATCACGTCAGCCCTGGTCTTTCCCGGTTCGCCAGAATTCCTGTCGGTCAATGACACGCTTAAAGGTGGCGAGAATTTCTGGCAACTCAGGTGGGATGGCCGGATGAGCTCCGTCGCTGCGGGCATGCTGATGGTGAATCTATTGATAGTCGCGTTTGGCCTGGGAGCGGCCTACCAGCGTCTGCGCTGGCGCGGCCTGCTGCCTCTGGCTGTGTTCTTGATCTACCATGGCGCCAATGCATTGGCGCGCACTTCCGGTGGCCGATATCTTGTCCCTGCAGACTGGATCCTGGTCTGCTACTATGGGCTCGGCCTGGCAGAACTGCTGCGCCTCGGCTATTCACTCGTTCGTCCGGAGTCCTCCGCAGCCCGCGAGGCCGCGGCCGCCCTGCGTGCTTCGGAAGGGCCTGTGTGGTCTCTCCGTACTCTATCCATCTTGCCTGGCTTGTTCCTCATTGGCTGCCTGGTCCCGCTTGCTGGAGTCCTGCATCCGCTGCGCTACCCGCCCCAGCCTGCGTCTGCCCTCATTGAGGAATCGAATCCGTACATGGGGAGCCTGGGCCTCAACTCAGAAGATGTGGAAGCCTTCCTTACGCAGCCAGGGGCCGTCGTGCTGAATGGGCGCGCGCTCTACCCGCGATTCTACAGACAGGGCGTGGGTGTATTGTTTTCCAATCAACCTTTCCACGCGCTGAATTACCCGCGCACGATCTTCGTCCTTATTGGGCCGCATGGCATGGTGTACGTGATTCTGCCTGGACGGGCACCCGAGACTCTGCCAAACGCCAGTGATGCCATTGTGCTTGGTTGCCGCGGCGGTGATCAGTACTACAACCTGGTCAGCGCTCTGGCGGTCGTGCTTCCCCGGCAGGCGGTCGCCACTGCCCGCAGTCCCGCCGCCCCGCTGACCTGTCCGCTGCCCGAGCCTGTTTGCGACAACAACGGGAACTGCTACTGATCGCCGACCTGGCTCTCCTGGCTCCATTTCTCTCTTGCAGCCACCATGACCGACCCTGCCATCCACATCCATGAACTGAGCAAGACCTACGAGGTCACCGAACGCGAGTCCGGCCTGAGGGCTTCGGTCCGCAGCCTGGTGCATCGCACGCGGGAGGAGGTCCGCGCCGTCGATCGTATCTCGTTCGACCTCGCCGCCGGGGAGGTCGTCGGTTTCCTCGGTCCTAATGGCGCCGGCAAGACCACCACCCTCAAGATGCTTTCAGGGCTGCTCTACCCGACCGCAGGCGACGTGACCGTGCTCGGTTACGTCCCTTCGAAGCGGCTGAGTACCTTCCTGCGTCAGATCACGCTCGTTATGGGCCAGCGCAACCAGCTCGTGTGGGACATCCCGGCATTGGATTCATTCGAGCTCAATCGCGCCATCTACCGCATTCCACACGCCGATTATCGTCGCACGCTGGACGAGCTGACGCAACTGCTCGAGCTCGGACCGCTGCTGCGCAAACCGGTGCGCAATCTATCCCTGGGTGAGCGCATGAAATGCGAGATCGCCGCCGCGCTGCTGCATCGCCCTCAGGTCGTCTTTCTCGACGAACCGACCATCGGCCTGGATGTGACCATGCAACGCCGCATTCGCGAGTTCATCGCCGAGTACAACCACCGCTTTGGCGCCACCGTCCTGCTGACCAGCCACTACATGGCGGACGTCGAAGCCCTGTGCAAGCGGGTCGTGGTCATCCACTACGGCCGCCTGCTCTTCGACGGGGACCTTTCGGCGCTGGTGCGCCAATTCACCGCACACAAGACCGTCGTGCTGCAGCTGGGGGAAGCCGCCCGTGACCTGGACAAGTACGGCGAGGTGCTGTCCGCCGCGGATGGCCGCTACACCTTGCGCGTGCCGAAGGCCGAGACCGCCCGCATCACCGAACGGCTGCTTGCCGACCTTCCGGTCATAGATCTTCTGGTCGAAGATCCGCCCATCGAAGAAGTCATTGAACGCGTATTTGCGCAGGAGATCGTGTGAAGCCGCTGGCACTGTTCTACCTGCAGCAGTTCAAGACCACCTTTGCGACGATGGTCCAGTACCGCGCTTCGCTCTTCATCTGGATGATCGGCCACGTGCTCGAACCCCTTGTGTATCTCGTAATCTGGACGGTCGTGGCGCAGGGCGGTGGCGGCCGCGCCGGCGACTACACCACCGCGCAATTCGCCGGCTACTTCATTGTGCTGATGCTTGTGGAGAACGTCTCGTATACCTGGATCATGTACGAATACGACTACCGCATCCGGGAGGGCCTGCTCTCGGCGGCGCTGCTCAGGCCGCTGCACCCCATCCACGCGGATATGGCCGACAATATGTCCTCCAAGGCGATCACGCTGCCCTTCATGATCGTGGTCGCGGCGGTGTTGGCCGCCATCTTTCGGCCCGCCATGTCGCCGCACCTGTGGGCCATGGCAGCCGCCATTCCCGCGCTCGTGCTCGCATTCCTGCTGCGCTTTCTCCTGGAATGGACGCTGGCGCAGGCCGCATTCTGGACCACGCGGGTCAGCGCCATCAATCAAAGTTACTTCGTCTTCGTGCTCTTCCTGTCCGGTCAGGTTGCGCCGCTGACCCTCTTCCCTCCCGCGCTGCAGGTCCTGGCGGCCATCCTGCCGTTCCGTTGGATGCTGGGCTTTCCCGTGGAATTGCTGCTCGGGCGGCTGACTCCGCTTGAGGCCCTGACTGGCCTCGGTGTGCAGGTCATCTGGGTTGCGCTGGCGTATGCCCTGATGCGGATTGTCTGGCGGGCGGGTATTCGGCTCTACTCGGCGGTGGGCGCATGAAGTACCTGCGCATTTTCGGGCTGTACTTCAGGATCGGCGCCATGGGGGAAATGCAGTACCGCTTCAACTTCTTTGTCCATCTGTTCCAATCCATCCTGCAGCTGGGCATGGCCATCGGCGGCCTGGCTGTGGTCTTCTCATACACCGATTCCCTCGGGGGCTGGGTTCCGGACGAGGTCTTGGCGCTCGTCGGCGTCTACACCCTGGTCGGGGGCCTCATCGGCCTGGTGGTGTATCCCAGTATGGAGCAGTTCATCATGTCCGTGCGCGACGGCACGCTCGACTTCGTCCTGGTCAAGCCTGTCGACGCGCAGCTGCTGAACAGCCTGCAGTCGGTCGACATCTGGAGGCTGATCGATGTCGGTCTAGGCCTGGGCGTGTTGATCGTGGCGCTGAGGCGCCTCGGCACGCAGGTGGGCCTGGAGCAGGCGGCGCTGTTCGTTGGAATGCTGCTGACCGGCAGCGCCATCATCTATTCGTTCTGGACGATGCTGGCCACGCTCTCCTTCTGGTTTGTGCGCGTCGAGAATATCCTGGAAATCTTTCGCAGCATGTACGAGGCCGGCCGCTGGCCCATCAGCCTGTATCCGCCCTGGCTGCGCTTCATCTTGAGCTTCATCGTGCCGGTGGCCTTCGTCACCACCGTTCCGGTTGAAGCACTGACGGGCCGCCTGGGCCCTCAGACGCTGCTGCTGGCAGCGCTGCTGGCCGTGATCCTGCTGGTCGTGTCCCGTCTCTTCTGGAACTTCGGCCTGCGCCAATACTCCGGCGCCTCCGCCTGACCGCTGCGCCGCGCTGAGGTCCACCGGACCCTCAATTCCGGGGCATCGAGGCCTCGGGCGCGGCCATGCGCTGATTCAGCTCCCGCAGTACGGGGATGAAGAGCATGCTCAACGTCGCCGCCAGGTAAGAGAGGGCGAGTGCCAGCAGCAGGGTTTGCAGTCCCAGCAGCTCCGTGAGTACGCCGGCGATGAGCATTCCCAACGGCATGGTCACCCACGTACCCGCCTGGATCGTTCCCAGCACCCGTCCGCGCATGTCTGCAGGCACGCGCTCGAATATCACCGTATCGACGATCGGATTGAGCGGCCCCGAGCCCATCCCGGCGATCGCCGCGGTCACCAGGATGATCGAGAACGGCAGGAACAGCGCAAAAGCCCAGGGATACAGGCTCGTCAGAACGAACATGGCGATGAAGGTGGCATAGCGTGGCAGGCGATGCCCGATCATGCCGAACACAATCCCGCCGACAACCGCACCGCCGCCCATGACACCCATGAAAAGCCCAAGATTCAGGGGATTGCCGAAGACGCGATTGATGTACACCGGCAGCAGCACGCCGCCGAAGGCCGCATCCAGAAAATTCGTGATCATCACGACCACGATCATGCTCAGGACGAGTTTGTGACCTCGCAAGAATCTCAATCCGTCCATCACCTGGTCAAAGTATCTCGCCTGGGATGATTCCCTTGACTTGGTACTGCCCGAACGGATGACTCCGGCGATGAGGGCTGCCGAGATCAAGAACGACGCCGCGTCGAGCCACAGCACGTTCGCAGTCCCGAGCGTCGCGATCAAAATCCCCGCCAGCGGAGCGCCGATCAGGCGCGAGCCGCGCTCGACCACCTGTCCCATGGACGTCGCCCGCTCAAGCGGCATACCTGCCAGCGCGGCCAGTTCCGGGATCATGGCGCTGCGCGCCGTGGATCCGGGGGCATCCAGCAGTCCGCCGAGGAAAACCAGCACCATAAGCTGCCAGAACTCAAGCCCGATGGTGAAATGCAGCAGGGGGATCAGCGCGACGGTGATGCAGCTTGCCAGATCGGCAATGATGCTTGTCGGCCTGTATCCCAGGCGGTCAATGAGCGCTCCGCCCAGGAAGCCGGCCAGCACCACCGGCAGGATCGTGAAGAAACCGGTGATGCCGGTCTGGGCGGCGCTGCCCGTCGTCTGCAGCACGAACCACGGGATGGCGATCGCGGCCAGGACATTGCCCACCATCGATATTGCGTTGGCGGCAAAGAGCGAGATTATGGGGAGTCGCTGCATCTGGTAGTGGATCGATCGTGCGCCCAGTTGGATTCGATGCTCTTGGCGAGCACTTGCCTACGACCAGGCGTATTCAGGCTCAATTCCAGTTCGGCTCTGATCTTGCATTGTGTGGAAATGAAGTTGTGAGCCCGGCAGTTACACGCAGAATTGGGCCGGTCGTATTCAGTGGGCAAAGAACTCGTAGATTTGCTGAAGCAATCCGTGATTCAGATTCCTGAATCTCGCCTCGGGCCCTGTAACCGCCAGCAGCGTCCCGGCGATGATGGAAAACGCAGCCAGCCCCAGAGCTGTCAGTGAGTACAGCGCTCGAAACTGGGATTTCCTGCTGGCGAACTCATACGCTTGCCAAAGCCCGATGGAAGCGAGGAGGACCAAAGATGGCACGACTTCTTCCAAGTAACGCATTGCGGAATAGTGATAGAGAAGAAGTAATGAAAAGGAGATGATCGCCGATCCGGTCAGACCAACGCACAGCCATGCCAGCAAGCGGTTCTCCCTGTCTGACTCAACGGTATCCTGCGCCAGGATCTTCCTCAACTGGGCTGTGAACAGCGCCGCGCCAGGAATGATGGCCAGTACGAGGTACGGCGCGGCATACAATAACCCGGTACCCCCTTCAGAGTAGTCCAGGGAGGGCCGGTGCACAAGGCATGCAGGATTGTCCGTGAGCTGAGGCCCCAGAAACGGGAACCTCCGTAGGATGCTGAAAGGCGTCAGTAGATACGCCTGTAGATTTGGCCCGACATACGCGGTGGAAAAGAGTAGATCCTTGGACTTCTGGAGATCCATCTGCGTCAATTGATAGCTCACCCCAAATTCCCACACCGATCCGAAACGAGCCTGGTTGTACCAGCCGAAAGCCAGAGCACCGAGTATCGCCGGGAATGCGAGTGCCGCCAGCTTGAGGCGGAACGACGAGGCCTGCTGTGCTTGAGCAGGCATCCGGCGAAGCAGCCAAAGCATCAGACCTAACATGAACAAAACGGAGATTGCGATGGTCGGCCGACATCCGATAGCAAGACCCCAGGAGATGCCGGTCAGTAGCCAGCGCCAGTACGAGTTTGCGCGGCTCCCCAGGGCAGTATAGGCAAAATAGACGCCCCCAATGAAGAAGAACTGGCTGCCGGCAATGGCAGCCTCATAGACGTGTGGGCGGCTGAGCAGCCAGGTCGTCGGGAAGATCAAGCCTGCAATCAGCACGGCAAGCACCAAGGTCCATGGCGGCAGCGGCGAAAAAAAACGACGCCAAATAGAAATGATTAGAAGGCCGTTGAACATGAAGAGCCCTAGTAGGAACGCAAAAACCAGATATTGGTCCCCAATTCGCTGCACAATAAGCACTTTGGCGGCCCCCAGCACCAAAGCCGGCACCGGCCCGAAATAGAGATAGTACTTTCCCTCGTAAAGCAACGTATCCCAGAGGAAGGGAATGCTGCCTCGCTCTGTGCAGTCGTATGGATTCGGGAGTTCAGTGAGTCTGGAATCAGGCTGCTCCAGAAGCGCCAATTTGCCATGCTGGAATGCGGTGGCAAGCATATTGTATCGATCGCTGCTTTCCGGCCAGATTGTCCAGTAGCCTACCGACACAATCCAAACATAAACCGCGATCACAAGCAGAACGGACACCCCCAGAACGACGGCCGTGCCGTCCGGGCTCCGCAATGAACGGACGCGTCTCGCGGCGCGGTGATAGTATGCGGGCCGCAGGTACATTGAGAACGCGGCAATCATGACCAGGATTCCCGCCGTCAAGATCACTCTGCGGCCGGTCCCCCAACCAGTGTTCTTGTCCAGACCGACCTGGTTGGCGAAGATGGCAATTGCAACAGCCATCAAGCCAAAAGACATCAAAGTGACCGACGTGAT
Source organism: Chloroflexota bacterium (assembly GCA_043805815.1). GTDB lineage: Bacteria > Chloroflexota > Anaerolineae > Anaerolineales > Villigracilaceae > Fen-1038. The sequence continues at coordinate 4,033 of JAZDHO010000188.1, read as the reverse complement.
ACGTGCTTTGATTGAACCCATTATGTGCTTCCTAATTATGCCTCGAACGCACTACCATAGGCTCACTTGAAGGGTTTCATTCTTTCGTGAAGCTATTCTTGCCTGAACTGGCCATTCGACTTGGAAGTAATGCACGATTTCCCGGGATCTGCTGCAGTATAGCGGCGCCTATTGGCGCGGACCGACTCCCACCGGCGTTTATGATAGCCAACAAGATACATCCATAAGTGTGCCCGGTAGGATTCGCCGCGCAGCGTCACCGTGGGAAACCTACGACCGCGCGTATTCAGGCTCTGTTCCAGTTGGGCTGCGATTCTACTTCCTGCCTTCCCCAAATCCACGCTCGCGAATTCTGGAATCGAGAAGCCGGTCAGCAAGTGTATTTGGGGGAGGTGGCCGGAGGCCGGGGGGGCGTATTCAGGCTCAATCCCAGTTGGCCTACAGTTGGCACTCATCCTGTTTCGGCGCGAGGCCCGGCGTAGACCAACGACCTACCTCGCACGGGCGGCAGCAGCCAAGCCTAAGACCATGCGACGGCAGGATCATATATCGCTCGCACGTTCCTCGGCAATCTAACTTGGCTGGAATCGTTTCGCCCGCTCAAACGTCCCGTCCCGCGCGAACCCGTGCCTGAAGCCCAGATTGATGGGGGCCACGCCTGCCAGCACAACCCAGGGGTCAAGGTAGCGCAAGCACTTCCATACACGGGCCGTCACGCGCGAAGTCGTGTGGAATTCACGGACTACCCAAGCCACACCGGCGTCGAGCATGGCTGGTGACATCTGCCGGGGTTCGAACACGACAGAGTTGAAGTCGTAGTGGCTCCAGTCCCTGTCAAAGATGCGGCCTTCCCGGTCCATCTGCGTGAACAGTGGTGTCCCCGGGAATGGCGTCAGTCGCGTTGCCTGCAGCGTCTCGGCATTGGCCTGCAGCAGGAATTCCAGTGTTCGTGCAAACACGTCCGGCTCGTCTTGATCACCCCCGAAGACCACTCCCGCGAAGACAGCGATGCCGGCGGTGTGCAGTTCCTCAATAATAGCCAGATAGTCCTGGCCAACGTTCGCCATCTTGCCCCATGACCGCAGGCCCGGTTGCGAGAGAGTCTCGAAGCCAATGAACAACCCATTGCAGCCGCTGCGGCGGGCCAGCTGAAACAGTTCCCTGTCCTGGACAATCTGGAGGCCGCATTGGCTGAACCAGTGCTTCCGCAGCGGGATCATCGCGCCGAACAACTCCTTGGCGTAGTCTAGATCCCCGATCAGGTTGTCATCCATGAATTGCACGTACGGACCAAGCGTCTTCAGTTCATCGATCACCTCGGCCACCGGCCGGGTGCGGTGACGATGCTGGTGGAAGGCCGTGACTGAGCAGAACGTGCAGTGCTGAGCGCAGCCGCGTGTGGCCTGCAGCACGTCCACGGGGGCGTAATCTCGCGCACGGATCAGACTGCGATCGAGAGGCCGCAAGCAGCCCAGGCTCGGAAGCGCGCTCCTATAGAAGGGTTTCAGTGCGCCCGCCTCAAAGTCTTCGATCATCCGCGGCACGGTGTCCTCGGCATCGCCGATGCACACCGCGTCCGCGTGTCGGATCGCCTCCTCTGGGAGGAACGTCGGATGGTATCCGCCCACGATCACGGGCTTGTGCCTCTCACTACGGAAGCGATCCGCGATCGCGTAGGCTCGCGGGGCATTGTACGTCATGAAGGTGATGCCGATCAGGTCGGCATCCGTATCGAAATCGACCGCGTCGACATCCTCGTCGATGAGCTGGATCTCGACGCCGGGAGGCATAGCGGCGGCCACATACAGGCTGGAGAGCATCGAGAATCGGAAGTAGCGCGAGCCCCGCGGGCGTTCGCCAATTTGCACTTGGTGAGAGGGAGAGGTCGGGCTGATCAGGACAAACTTCACTTGCGCCACCTTTTTCTCACGGCCCGACGTCAGTATACAGATTCCCTGCGCAATAGCAACAGGCAAAGTTCACGTCCGGTCAACCGCGTCTAGAGCAGTCAGGACCGCCCGCGGCGACGCTCCGATGGTCGCGCGGTCCAAGGCACCCTGGGATAGAGGCGATCGCTCTATGGGGCGCTACAGGGCGGTCATGCTAGGTGGGCCAGGAGAATGCCTGTCGCAGCAGTCTGTAGCTGACCTACGACCAAGCGTATTCAGGTCGCAGATCCCGCGAAGCGGGGCTCAGTGCCAGTTGGGCTGCGATTCTACTTCCTGCCTTCCCCAAATCCACGCTCGCGAATTCTGGAATCGAGAAGCCGGTCCGCAAGTGTATTTGGGGGAGGTGGCCAGAGGCCGGAGGGGGCGTATTCAGGCTCAATTCCAGTTCGGCTATTATTCCTTGTCGCTGGTGTAAGTAAGACGCGCCTCCAGCACAATAGCCCAAGGCACACGGATTCCGTCAGCAGCTGCTTGCGGCGCGCCTTCCTCCAGCTGTCCTCGCCCGTTGACCGCACGCAACGCAGGCACATGCACGGGCGGGCACGGTACAATTGCCTTCCTGAGAAGACGCTGATGGACATTCAAGTTCGCCCGGCCCACGCGGCCGATATGCCCCGGTGTGTGGACCTCTTCCTGAATTCCCTTAAGGACATGCGCGCCCGGCACAATCTCCCGGGCGTCACTCTGCCGAGCGCCTCCGAGATGCTGCTGTTCTATCAACACGTGCTCGCCACCGGAACCTTCCATGTGGTTGACTCCGGGATGGAGATCGCCGCGCTCGCATGCGCTATCCTGCGTGACCAGCTCTGGTTCCTTTCCGGCTTCTGGGCCTCACCCGGCTTGCAGCGACAGCGAGTCGGCATGCCGGTCTTGCGGAGCGTCTGGGAAGCGGGCCGGAAGGCGGGGGCTACTCACTTTTTCGTGTGGGCCTCCGTCGACGTGACCGCTGTGGCGGCTTACATGAAAATGGGAATGCTGCCCGGCTGCCAGATCCTTTCATTCGAGGGCCTGCCGCAGCGCTTGATCCCACCCGCCCCACATGAGACGATCGAGCCGCTCGACCCGTCCTTCGCTATGGCTTTGGATGAGACCGTCCGCGGGACCCGCCGCGCCGTGGACCACGCGTTCTTTGCATCCACGGGATCGCAGGGACGCCAGGTGCGGCGAGACGGCCAGCGGATCGGCTACTACTATCTCGACGCAGGCCGCATAGGTCCCGCTGCGTGGACCGATCCTGAGCATGCGCAGGTGCTGCTGGCTGCAGCGCTCCGTGAGGCCACGACTGGGATCGAGGCCACGGCCGGCCAAAAAGTCTTTGTCGAAGTCCCTGGGATGAACCACGCTGCCCTGCGCTTCGCCCTCGAGTCAGGCTTGCGTTTGCAGGGCTCTTCAAACCTGCTGATGTCCGCTCCGTTTGGACGGCTGGAACAATATCTCCCTTCGGGGCCGGGGTTGTTCTAGGATATTCAGCCTCAATTCCAGTGGGGCTATGCTCTGCGCTCTCCGAGGAGTGCGACTCTTTGCCTGGCGTTGCACAGCGGCCTGGTCCCCGGACACCAAGTAACACCCCTGGCCTCGGCGAAAACAAACGGCCGCTCCTTCACGAGCGGCCGATAACGGAAACGCTATTTGGCCGGCGCCATAAACTGGAAGTAGGCAAAGCCTAGTCCGAAGATCACGTAGATCAGCACCGCGGACCAGCCGGCCGAGCTCATCACGCCGGCGAGGGTACCCACGATGGACACGACGGCGCCGACGGCATCCGCGATCAGGCTGCCTGTGATCACCGGCCGCACGCTGGCGCCTGTGAGATCTTTTGCCAGCCAGGTTATCAAACCCACCGCCAGCAATTCAACACCGAAGAACTGCGACAGCAGTTTATCGCCCGCGCTGGCCCCAAAACCGTAGATCGAAAGCATGGTCGTGGGCAGCAGGATCAGGCCGAGAGCGTAGGCGAGGGCAACGATGGACACAATGATGAGAAACGTGCGTAGTTTCATCGAATATCTCCTTTTCCAGGCATTGACCGCATCTGCTAGGTACAACCCTACTGCAGAAGAAGAGGTGCGTGGTCCATGGTTTGC
>JAZDHO010000187.1:0-47224 GCA_043805815.1 Chloroflexota bacterium | reverse complement strand
AGCTGGGATCGGCCGGATATGGGCAGTACGAGATCTCAAATTGGGCCAAGGATGGGCGCGAATGCTCGCACAATCTACAGTATTGGCGCGGCGAGCCGTATTTCGGTTTCGGCGCGGGCGCCCACGGGTATGTGAGCGGATGCCGCTACTCCAACGTGCTTGCGATCAAGGGCTACATCGAGCGCTTTGTGCACAAGGCCGCTGATCATCGTGGCGCCGCCCCCGGCCCTAAAGCTGCGTCCTTCGAGACGGCGCCGACAAGCTCAAAACACCCATGCTCTCCAGCGGCGATCAACCAACACCGGCAAGGCGCTGACGACGACATGGCTGAATTCATGATAATGGGGTTGAGGCTGACTACTGAGGGAGTGAGCGCCGGTAGGTTCGATCGACGATACGGCCGCAGGCTCTCAGAGACGTATGGACGCCAAATCGATGACCTGACGCATCTTGGCCTGCTGGAACGGGTCGAATCGAAAGCCTCCGATGCGCACAAGCACGCATCGGAGACAATCAGGCTGACCAAGCGGGGTCGCCTGCTGGGCAATCAGGTCTTCATTCGTTTCCTTCGGCCCGATTCGGCGACCTTGTCGCGCCGGGTCACTTAGGCACTACCTCAATGGCGTCTCGAAGGGGAAGGCACCTCCACCAGGGTGTGCAGCCCTGTGGCTGTTCCGTGGGCGAGCTCTTCACCCTGGTAGGCTGGGGTTCGAGCGAGGGGCACAGGTGCGGTTCGTAGCCTGTGGGCTTGAAGCCCTGGGTCGGCCAACACGTATTGTCCGCCTCGTAGATGGCCTTGATGGGATAGTGCTTCTCGCTCTTCTCCGGCGAGCCCGCCTGCTCTTCGGTAAATCGATCGTTATAGTTGAACTGTGATGGGTCGCTCAATCCCGAGTCGGCCCAGATGCCCCACATGAAGGCGTTGCCGGCCAGCGAGCGCTTGAAGGCGAACTGGATCGCGGCGCTGACCTGAGGATTTGCCCTGACCCAGGCCAGATCGACATCATCGCCTTGCCCGCGGTCGAAGATCAACTTGTCGTATCCGTTTCCGGGATAGACCGCGTCGGACTTCTCGGCGGAGGCGCCGCCGGTGTCATGATTCGAATCCTGGAACACCTGCACCGTCTCGGCAACCCATTCCGGCGCGTAGGGGGGGAAGGCCCAAACCAGGAAATCACCGAACCCATCGTGATCGGTGTCCAATTCGACGCCGTAGTTGATGTTCATCGGATCGTTCGGATCGCCGCCAGCGAGATCGAATGAGACATAGTACCACGTGGGGTCCTCGGTCAGCCGAAAGGTCGTGATATCGAGGGCCGGCAGATAGTTCATGTCGGTCTGTGTGAAGGGCCGTTCGAATAGGTTGATGTTGTATGAGTCGCCGTATGGAGCGCGGTGCTCGGGACCCGTACCGGTCGAGTCCACATCGTAGTTGAGCTTCCCGCCAGATGAAGGTTCAACCGGTACTGCAACATGGTTGCTGGCCATGATCGTGGCTACCAGCGGCGGCGGCGTGGTGCTGCCCGCGGCCGCCGGGAGGACATTGGGCTGCGCGGGCGGCGGCGCAGCGGTATCCGCCGCCTGGGGCTGAGGTGTTGCAGGGACACCAACCGAAATCGGAAGGCCGCACGCCAGGCTGGCCAGCAAGAAGAACAGTAGTGAAGCGTGAGCGTATCTGCGGTATCTCATGCCCCCTCTCCTCTGTTGGCGGGACTATCCGATGAAGTTCGCCAGTTGGCAAGAGCCAATCGCTGACGACCCCAATACCTGCGCCGCGTCATTGTACCACAACAGTGCCACAGGGACCTTGACGGCGGACGAAAACGAGGTCGGCCTGAGCCGGGGATTCTGTAGCAGCATGGTTCGCCCGGCCAGGCCTAGGGGAGGTCCCCACCGTCCAGACTTCAACTTGTCTGTCAGACGGGGGGAACACCGCCCAGCATGATCAGAACGGAGTGCAACCGCACCACGGCTCGCCCGACCAGCCATAAGGGCAATTGCCCGGATCCTGGCAGCCCCCAGGCGGAGGAGGCACCGGAGTCTTTGGTCTTCTCGTCGCGGGCGGGGCTTCTCGCGGGCAAAGTTGAGGCTCATAGCCTGTAGCTTTGAATCCGAAGGCCTCACGGCAGGCGTTGTCGATCCCGAAAAGGGCCTTCAGGGGGTAGTAGCGGTTGTTCCGCACCGGAGAGCCTGCATCCGCGACGGGAAATCGGTCTACGTAATCCAGCTTCTTTGGATCCTTCAGATTGGTGTCCGCCACTACGCCCAGCATGAAGACGGTGCCCGACCACGACTTCTTGAATGAAAACTGCACTGAGCCTTGTTCGGCAGGGTTGAGCCGGAACCATGCCAAATCCGGATCGGCATCACCAGTACCGCCATTGAAGATCAAAGCCTCGTAGCCGTCGGTGGTGATCGGCGCATCAGACTTCTCAGCGGAGCGACCGCCTGTGTCGTGGTTTTTGTCCTGGAAGACTTGAACTGGCGTCGTAGCCCAGGCGTTCGAATACGGCGCATGGGCCCAGATGAGATAGTCTCCGAATCCATCGTGATCAAGGTCAAGCTCGACACCATAGTCTATGCCAAGCGTGTTGTTCGGGTCGTTGCCTACTAGCTCAATGGAGACGTACCACCAGTTGTCGTCGCTAGACACGGTGAAGGTCGCGATGTCCAGGTCCGCGACATAGGTCATGTCCTGCAGGAACGGCCGCTCCAGCCGATTGATGTCGTACGAGTCACCATATGGCGCGCGCTTCTCTGGGGCGGTGTCCTGCGACACCACGTCATAGATCAGCTTTCCCGCGGGAACCGAATTCGATGGCATCACGAGATGGGTAGCAGCCACAACCGCAGTAGCAGCAACCTGCTCGGTGGACTCAGGGATTTCTGAGAGGTTCGTGGCGGGCGTCTGCAGTGGAATGGCCGGTCCGGGGTTGGTCGGCGCGGGCTCCGGAGCAATCGCGCCCGCAAGACTGCATGCCAGGGCCCCGAGCATCAGGATAGCTATCACGGGCACCGCGGGTACGACCTTCTTCCGTCGCATGGCTTTCTCCTCTCTGTTGATCCAGTCGATTATGGCGTATTTAGGCCCAGAAGGCAAGCAGAATCCAGATTTCATTGGGCACTTACCAAACTGCGTCGGATTGCAGGGGCGATGCCGGTGAGTTCCGTCAATCCCGACGAAAACGCGGCGCGCGCGGACGCGGGGCCGATGATAAGTGCCGGAACGTCAGCATCCGTGTGCCGGCGCGTGGAAAGATCCTCCATGTTGCCATGATCAGACGTGATGAGAATCAATTGTTCGTCATCCGACGCGGATAGCAGGCCTGCCAGGACTCCATCGAAGGTCTCCAGTTGTTCAATGGCCCATGGCATATCCTGCTTGTGACCGGCGTAGTCCGTGGACCAGTACTCGAACAACGAAAAATCGTATTCGCCAGCCAGCTGCGCCAGCAGCCTCCCGGCCGCATAGGGAGTACGTATCGGTGCGTCCGGATAGCCCAGCATATCGACCCAGGCACGCCCAGTGAAATCCGCGGAAGCGGCCCGACCGGCAATGTAATCAACCTCGTCGAAGAGGGGGACGCCAGCAGAGGTCACCGCCAGTGGAATGGAAGAATACAGGCGGTGACCGGAGCTCACAGCGCGGAAATACCTCGGCGGGTATGCATTGAGCAATGCCACTGATCTTCCAGCCTTCTTGAGATCAGAGAATAGATTCCCATTGAGCAGGAAGTCCGTAACGGCCTGGTTGGGTTTTGGGCCATAGTGTTCGCCGATCTGAGCAGGGATGTTGATCCCCGTTAGCAGAACTGCCTGACCCGTTGCCGACTGCGGCAGTCCTTGCACGCCAAGAGTCGCATCCAGGGCCAGGAGTGTGGCGCGATTTCCCACCGTTGGCGCAGATGAGGCAAGGAGCTTACGTCCGCCGAGCAGACGTTCGATGGTGGGAAGCCGGGCGCGGGCGAAGGGGTTCGTGGCGGGGTTGTCAACGCCCAAGCCTATGCCATCGAGGAAGACGAAGAGGATACGCATGGTCTGTGGCCGCAAAATCGACGGCGCGAGTCAGAGCGTATTGCCGGCCTTTTCGAACAGGAACCAGGCGGAAGGGCGGCCGCGCCGGTTGACGCCGTCCCACCGCTCGAGCATCCGAAAGTTGTGGGACTTCACGAGATCGAAGTCCCATGAGTTCAAGCCGACGCCCGCGCGGCTCCCGACAGATCCCATGAACCCGTACAGCAGCCAATGGGCACCCTTCTCCAAAGCGCCTGCAAGGTTGGCCAGGTACACAGTGCGCTCCCGAAGGCCGTGAAAGCAGCCAATATCGAGCGCAAGATCAAAGGGGCCGTGGAGATCCGTGCTTTGCGAGACATCCTCGATGAGGAAATCCGCTGTCGCGCCCGCCCTGCCCATCTTGGTCTTGGCCCTCCGGATCGCTCGCGGCGCGAAGTCCACTCCGGTGACCTTCCAGCCGCGCAACGCGAGCGTCAGGACATTCGTGCCCGAGCCGCATCCCAAGTCGATGGCACGCCCTGGCCGGTGTGTGGCGACGTAGTTCAGGAGTTCAGGCGGGGACGTACCACGATCCCAGGGAGGGCGAAAAAGGTACCACAGGTCAAATCTAAGCTGCCGGAGCAAGGTTCAGTCCATGGACTCGAGGGAATGGGCGACTTGCAGCAAATCGAGAACACCTGCTGGCTCCCAAAGTCGACCGCGGTTTGCCCCAGGACGCATTGGCCGGCGCGAGTTTGCAGAAGCAGATACGAGAACCCCATAAGAGAGCATTGTGGAGGCGCGGCGCCCATTGTCAGTGCTCGCTTGTGACACTCAGCACTTTGACAATTCCACTCTCTTCTCTTACAATCGTCGGGCTTGGGCTACCGGAAGAAGCACCGCGGCGGTTCCAATTACGTGGTCCGCGAGGCGGGAGCTCACCGCCTCGGAACGAAGACCGAGGCGGGCTATCACTCTGGTGGCATCTCGAGCTGAGGAAGGGTATTGATGAAAGAGTATACCACCGAGTTTCTACGCAACGTCGCGCTGGTCTCTCACGGGAGTGCAGGAAAAACCATGTTGGCGGAGGCCATGCTCCACCTGACGGGGGCGACAACGCGGATGGGGAAGATCGAGGACGGCTCCACGGCTTCCGACCACGACGAGGAGGAGATTCGCCGTAAGATCTCGCTGTCTACCAGCCTGATCCCGGTGGAATATCGCGACCACAAACTGAATGTACTGGATGCGCCCGGGTTCACCGACTTCGTTGGCGAAGTCGTATCCGCCCTGAGCGTAGCCGACGCTGCTGTGGTTCTCGTCGATGCGGTGGCCGCCATGGAGGTTGGCACGGAGATCGCCTGGCGTTACGCCGACGATTTTGAGATGCCGCGTTTTGTCCTCATCAACAAACTCGATCGCGAGAATGCCAGCTTCTCCAAGGCATACGACTCGGTGGCGGAATACGCACAGGCCGGCGCGCACCGCCTGGTCAAGGTGCAGCTCCCACTGGGGGAAAAGCATGACTTCAAAGGCGTAATCGACCTGATTTCGATGAAGGCCTATCTGGGCGATGGCAAGACGGCGTCTGAAATCCCTGCTGACATGCTGGAGGCCGCAAAGGCGGCGCACGGAATGCTCGTCGAAGCGGCGGCCGAAGGCGAGGATTCACTGCTTGAGAAGTACCTTGAGAAGGGTTCCCTCTCGGACGAGGAGCTAATCCGCGGGCTGAAGAGGGTGGTGCAAGCAGGCACGTTCGTGCCGGTATATTGTGCTGCGGGGGGGCATTCGCTGGGTGTAGTGCAGCTGCTGAACGGTATCGTGGACCTGCTGCCATCGCCTATGCAAGCCAAGGGGCGAACGGCCGAAGGCCGCGAGGGCGAGGAGAAGGTCGTTGCGTCGGATGCAGAACCATTGGTCGCCTACGTTTGGAAAACCACCGCGGATCCATTCGTCGGCAAAGTGACGTACTTCCGCGTATTCTCGGGCTCGATTCAGGCGGATGCGCGCGTCTGGAATCAATCCAAGGGCGCCGAAGAGCGGATGTCCGGATTGCACGTGCAGCGGGGCAAGGAACAGATTCCTGTGAAGGTGATCCACGCCGGCGACATCGGTTCGGTTGCCAAGCTTACCGTTTCCGCGACCGGCGATACTTTCTGTGACAAGAGCCATCCGCTCAAGATCCCGATACCGAAGTACCCGGCGGCACTGTTCCGCGTGGCGATCGGGCCGAAGACCCAGGCTGATGCCGCCAAGATCAGCGCCACATTGACCCGCCTGTGCGAAGAGGATATGACGCTGTCCTGGTTCAATGAGCGCAGCACGGGTGAGACCGTGCTGCAGGGAATGGGCGATCAACATATCGACGTTGCCATACACCGCGCGCAATCGAAGTTCCAAGTAGGGCTCGTCACGCGGGAACCGAGAGTACCCTATCGCGAGGGCATCACAAGGAGAGCCTCGGCCCAATACAGGCACAAGAAACAAACCGGCGGTGCTGGGCAGTTCGGCGAAGTCCATCTGCGGATCGAGCCGCTGCCGGGTGCCGATTTCGAGTTCGCGGACGAACTAGTGGGGATGAGCTTGTCGCGTTCATACCTCGCGCCGATCGAAAAGGGGATCAAGGCGAGTCTGGAGCAGGGCGTGTATGCCGGTTACCCGATGAGCAATGTCAAGGTGATCGTTTATGATGGCAAGGAGCACCCGGTTGATTCCAAGCCGGTTGCGTTCGAGATCGCGGGACGGGAAGCGTTCAAGCAGGCAGTCCACGAAGCAGGGCCGGTGCTTTTCGAGCCGATCATGAGCGCGCGCATCGTTGTTCCTGATGCACATATGGGGGACGTGATGGGTGACTTGAACACGCGGCGAGGCCGGGTGCAGGGAACCGACTCCGAACGCGGCAATACCGTGATCGTGGCCCACGTGCCGATGGCCGAGATGGTACGCTACACTTCGCAGCTTCGATCGCTCACAGGCGGGCGCGGGTATTTCACAATGGAACTGGATCACTACGATGTCGTGCCGGCTCATGTGGCTGGTCCGATTGTCGATGCGCACAAAAAGGAGCTCGAGGCGAAGAAGGAAGAATAGGCCCGACGCCGCAAGGCGACCTCAGCAAGACCCGCCCCCCATGCGGTCCGCAGTGACGCCTATCACGCCCGTGAGGCGTTTTCATTCTCCAGGGCTGAACGGATGTTCCGAACCGGTTTCGGATAGTCAACGCTCGGCCCTACTGCGGGGGTCTTGACAAGCTCTCCGAAAATCGTAGAATATCTGTCAAGTTTCTCTAGTAAATCGAGTAACCATGTGCTTCAAACCTTGTTCCTGTCCAAAGCGGAGCCCATAGCGCACCTTTCCTGAAGATAGAGGCCAACGAGCAGGAAGGACGGTGTGCGGCTCCGCATTCGGAAAGCTCGGATGACGCAGCGCTGGCACAGCGTCCTTCTTTATTGCTCGTTGGCTGTTTTCATTAACCGGGGAACGATGTCACTTACAGGGACTCGATCAGCGCACGTAGGGGCACCAATCCAGACCTGGCTCGAAGCGCGGGTCGGTGACACGCCGCTAATCCGACTGCGGAAAGTAACCGCGGGGCTGTCACCCAGGGTCCAGGTGCTGGCAAAGGCAGAGTGGTACAACCCGAGCGGCTCGGTCAAGGACCGGCCAGCGCTCAATATCATTCGTTTGGGGTTGGAAGCGGGTCAAATTGGGAGCGGGAAGCGCCTGCTCGACTCCACGTCCGGAAACATGGGAATCGCTTATGCTACGTTCGGGGCCGCACTGGGCATCCCAGTGACGCTGTGCGTACCTGCCAGCGCGAGTGCCGAACGGCTGCGGGTACTGAAGGCCCTCGGAGCGGAGATCATTCTTACCGATGCTTTGGAGGGATCTGATGGCGCGATCCTCAAGGCGCGCACATTGGCGCAGAGCGAACCCGAACGATTCTGGTATGCCAATCAGTACGACAATCCGGCGAATTGGCAGGCGCACTACGTGTCAACCGGGCCAGAGGTGGTGGCCCAGTCGAATGGAGCCGTTAGCCACTTTGTGGCGGGGCTTGGTACGTCAGGGACCCTCGTGGGGGCGGGTCGGTATCTGCGGGAGCATCTGCCCGGTGTTGTAGTCGTCGGCGTGCAGCCGGATGCTGCCTTCCATGGCCTGGAGGGTCTCAAGCACATGCCTACGGCGATCAAGCCGGCCATATTCGATGCGCAGGTCGCGGATCGGACACTTGACATCTCAACGGAAGCTGCGCATGAAATGGTCAGGCAACTCGCGCGGCGAGAAGGCCTCTTCGTGGGCATTTCCTCGGGGGCGGCTGCCGTGGCTGCGCTGCGTGTTGCGGCGGAGTTAGACGAAGGAACTATCGTGACCCTCTTTCCGGACGCCGGCTACAAGTACCTGAGCGACGATGCCCTGTGGGAGGGCGCATGATCCTGGTAGTAAGACAAGAGCTTCTTGCACGCATCCGAAGGCACGGAGAGCAGGCGTACCCGGAGGAGGGTGCCGGGTTCCTCCTCGGCGCCGACGGTGAGAGTCGAGTCGTGAAGGACATCCTACCGCTGCAGAATGCGAGCGAAGAAGCCACACGGCGCAATCGCTACCTCATCGACCCAAATGACTACATGAGGGCAGAACTTGCAGCGGAGGCGCGGCAGATGGATGTGCTTGGCGTCTTCCACTCGCATCCTGACCACCCGGACCGGCCCTCTGAATATGACCGCGAGTGGGCCCAGCCGAGGTTCTCCTACCTGATTACGAACATCGAGTTGGGGGAGGCAGTCGGCTCGAAGTCCTGGCGACTCGCCGATGATCGTACGCACTTCACTGAGGAAGAGATAGAGATCCAATAGTCCCAATCGCTTAGAAGGAAAAGGAGTCTTAGATGTCGCTTTACTTCGTGCGCCACCAACACAGTGCGGAAACCTGCCCAGCGAAGGATCCAAGCATGGGGCAGATGCTTCTGGATCACCTTACGAAAGGCAACGCCCGCAAGTACGGGGTCGACCTGCTGGCTGATGCGGTGCTAGACAGTCAGCACACACTAGTTCTGATCGCCGAGGCGGAGGATGTTGAGTATCTGGAAAACTTCATGGGGCCATTCAGCCAGGCGGGCACGGTTGAGATCATGTCGGCGTCGAGCTGCGAGGCGGTCGTTGCGCGCCAAGGCTGTGACCCGGTGCCGGCTGGCGACTAAAGAAGCCGGGCCACAATCCGGCTAGAATATGCTCATCCATGCGGTCAACCATTCAGGCTTACGAGGTAAGCTTATGCCCATACTCAAGATACCCACACCGCTGCGCAGCTACACTGAGGGCCAGGTGGAGGTCAGGGTTGAAGGCCATAGCGTGGGGGAAGCCATGGACAAGTTGGTGGAGGCGTTCCCAGCGCTGAAGCCCCACCTGTACAACGGCGATGGCAACCTGCGACCGTTCGTCAACCTCTTTGTGGGCGAACACAACGTGAAGGACCTCGACGGCCTGGCGACGGCCGTTGCGGAGAACACGCGGGTGCTGCTCGTTCCGTCGATTGCAGGCGGATAGACATGCCCACCCCAGTGCTTCCCGGACTGACCCGGGATGAGATACTCCGTTATTCGCGTCACCTCTTGATTCCCGAGGTCGGTCTGGAAGGCCAACGCAGGCTTAAAGGCGCCTCGGCCCTCATTATCGGAACTGGGGGTTTGGGATCCCCGGTCGCCCTGTACCTGACCGCGGCAGGCATCGGGCGCATCGGACTCGTGGACTACGATGTCGTTGAGGCGTCCAACCTGCAGCGGCAAGTAATTCATGGCACCGGAACTGTGGGAAAGCTCAAGGTCGAGAGCGCCCGGACAAAGCTCCTGGACCTGAATCCCGATGTGCAGGTGGACGTCTTCAACGAGCCGTTCACGTCGGAGAACGCGATGCGGATCGCGGAGTCCTACGACATCATTCTTGACGGGACCGACAACTTTCCCACACGATACTTGACGAACGATGTTGCGGTCTTCCTTGGAATGCCCAATGTCTACGCCTCCATCTACCGGTTCGACGGCCAGGTCAGCGTCTTTGACGCCCGCCGGGGGCCGTGCTATCGCTGCCTTTTCCCTGAGCCCCCGCCGCCAGGATTGGTACCGTCGTGCGCGGAGGGAGGGGTTCTGGGTGTGCTTCCAGGCACCGTTGGCACCCTCCAGGCCACGGAGGCCCTGAAGGTCCTGCTTGGCATTGGGGAGCCCCTGATCGGGCGGCTGCTGCTTTACAACGCCCTGGACATGTCCGTGGACTTCGTGAAACTAAAGAAGAATCCCAAGTGCCGGGTCTGCGGTCCGGAAGCCGACATCAAGGAGCTTATCGACTACGAGGAGTTCTGCGGGGTGCCCGGCCACGATCGCGACATGGGCTCGGCTCGGGCCGCGTTTGATATCACGGCGCTCGAGCTGGCCGAGCGATTGAATATGAACGGTTTGATCCTTCTGGATGTGCGCGAGCCGCATGAGCTCCAGATATCGAACCTTCCGAACGCCATCAACATTCCGCTGGGGACACTGGCTGGCAGGCTCTCTGAGTTGGACTCGGCGCGAGAATTGGTGGTATTCTGCAAGTCAGGGACGCGATCTGCCCGTGCCCTTGAGATGCTGGCGAGCGCAGGATTCAAGAAGGCCAGGAATTTGCAGGGCGGAATCAATGCGTGGGCGCGCGAGGTTGACACGAGCCTGCCCATTTACTAGACGCCACTGCACGGCGAAGGGGGGGCATTGGGTCTGGGGCCCCCCGAGAGCCGGCTGCTGATGTTCGGCTGAGTGGGCTGACCAACAGAGGGAAGAGAAGGAGGCAGAATGCGGGAGTTGCGCGTTTCGGCTGAGCGAAAGGTCTACGACAACATCCTGGGAGTCATTGGCAGCACGCCGCTGGTCCGGCTGGCGCGCGTTGCTCACAACGTCGCCACTCCGATCTACGCGAAGCTGGAGAACCTGAATCCGGGCGGGAGCATCAAGGACCGCGTGGGCCTGTACATTATCGAGCAGGCGGAGCAGCGCGGCGAATTGAAGCCCGGCGGGACGGTCGTTGAGGCGACGTCCGGCAACACGGGCGTAGGACTGGCCATTGCCGCCGCGATGAAGGGTTACAAGACGATCTTCGTGATGCCGGACAAAATGAGCAACGAGAAGATCATGCTGCTGAGGGCCCACGGCGCGAAAGTTGTGATCACACCCACGGCTGTCCCGCCAGATGATCCACGCTCGTACTATGAAGTCGCCAGGCAGGTTGCGCGTGAGACACCCAATGCCATCCTGGCCAATCAGTATCACAACCCGGACAATCCAAAGACTCACGAACTGAGCACCGCCCCCGAGATCTGGGAGCAGACCGAGGGTCTGGTCACGGATCTCGTCATCGGCATGGGCACGGGGGGGACGATCTCCGGCATCAGCCGCTACCTCAAGTCAAAGAACGAGCAGATCAAGATCGTCGGCGTGGACATCGAGGGATCGATCTTGTACGAGATCTGGAAGAACAAAGGACGGATCCCGGAGGGCGCTTACCCGAAGACGTACAAGGTTGAAGGCATTGGGGAAGACTTCCTGCCGTCGACGACCGATATCACGGCAGTGGACGAAATCGTGCGCGTCAATGACCGGGAGTCCTTCCTCTGGGCTCGCCAATTGGTGCGCCAGGAAGGCATCTTCGCAGGTGGCTCCTCCGGTTCGGCACTCGCGGGCGCGATCAAGTACGCGAGCAAGCTACCCGCAGACCGCCTTGTGGTCGTGATCTTCCCCGACAGCGGCTCGCGCTACCTTTCGAAGTTCTACGACAACAAATGGATGCGGGAGAATGGTTTTCTGGAGATGGAGTTCGGGGAAGTGACGCTCGGCGATCTGCTGCTTGCAAAGCCCATGAAGACCCTTTTCACAGCCGCCCTCGGAGACCCGTTGCGAAACGTCATGACGATCATGCGCCAAAACGGGATCTCGCAGATGCCCGTGGTCGGTCCTGATGGCATGCTGGTTGGAACCATTGAGGAAGTGGATCTGCTCAACCGGATATTGGATGCGCATAACCAAGACAAGGATGGGGAGATTGACGACCTGGTTCAAAACGCCCAGGCGGTCTTCCCGCCAGAGACAGCGCTGGACGATGCCATGCCCATGCTCACTGAGGGCTATGCCCTGATCCTTGCTGAGGGTGGAAAGCCGACCGGGATTCTGACGAAAATCGACGTGCTCGATTACGTCGTGGGAAGAATGTGACCTTTCAGGACTGTAAGGGGATGGACCGATTGTCACGTCACAATCTGTGTACTCCGTCGATAAGAATAGGGGTAGGAAAAACCCTCGTTCAAACGGAGGACACACGATGTCAATCACGAAGAGACTGTTGGGGATGGCCTTGGCGATTGCTCTTGCAGTGAGCCAGGTGACGCAGGTTGCGGCAGCTCCGCAGCCCGATCCAATTGTCGGCACGATCGACAGCATTACCGAGGATACCTCAGTCGTCCCGAGCGTCATTATTGTCGGGTACACAGATACTGACACCAATGCCCAAAGCGTGGAACTGACCCTCGACGAGGCCGAGGCCCTCGGATTGGTCAGCGTCGATGAAACCACCGAACCGGACACAGTCGTGATCCTTGTGGATCTAACTCAGGGCGAGGTCGGGATCATCGTGGATGACTACGGCGTGGTCACGGTCGACCTGACCAACGCGGTGTTCATTGAGCAAGCCGATGCGTGTGAGGGGGGGCACCCTGTTGCGGCCGCGTTGTGTGGCTACTTCGAGGGTCCTCTGGGCGTCGACTACGAGACGATCGCGGGATGGCATGAGGACGGATTCGGCCTCGGTGTGGTCGCCCAGGCATTGTTCATGGCCAAGTTGCTCAGTGAAGAGGGCGAAGCCGTGGACCCACAGCTAATCCTGGATGCGAAGAAGGGTGATTGGAGCGAGCTTGGCCTGCCTGAGGATGTGAACAATTGGGGCCGGCTGAGGAAGTATGCCATGGGCAAGGAGGTCGACAAATCACTCAACAATCTGGGCGCGATCATGTCTGGCCACCTGACATCGGAGGAGACACCGACTGAAGAGCCCCCGACCGAAGAAACCACTCTAAGCGGGGGCACGACGTTGTCGACGACAATCCAGGATGGTAAGGGCTACGGCAAGGGTGGCAAGCCCGGCAAGGGCGGAGGGAACGGCAAGGGCAAGGGACACTAGTCCTGGCTCTAGCGACGAAGTTGGAGCGGCCGAGTCCGACCTGAACACGGCCGCTCTCATTTTCGCGAGACGTTGTTCATGCCGTCCGAAGTGGCCATCGCCGTCGACGGGGCAGGAGCCATCAGCTGGAAATGCAGTGGCTCCACTCGGGGCGGTTGTTTTGGACGTACAATCGAGCCATGACGAATACGCGAACGCGGCCGACATACTTGCAGGTAGATCTCCCTCGGCTCAGGCAAAACCTGATCAACATCCGGAAGCACGTGTATCCTGCAAAGGTGATGGTTCTGATGAAGGCGAACGCCTATGGCCACGGCGTGGACGGAGTTGCACCTTACCTGGCACCCCTGGTCGACTACATGGGTGTGGCAATAGTGGACGAGGGAGTCCATCTCCGCCGCATTGGAATCACGACGCCGATCATGGTGCTCGGAGGCACGCTGCCGGGTGAGCTGCCTCAATTCGTGGAGCACGATCTGACGGTCTCGGTCTCGTCCATGGAATTGCTGGATGCCGCGGAGAAGGCGGCACGATCCTCGCAAGCCGCGCTGAAGGTACACCTGAAGATCGACACGGGTATGGAACGGATGGGCGTGCATGACTACGAAGCCGAAGCCTTTCTGGAAAGGTCCTTGAAGTGCCGCAATCTGGAGATTGAGGGGATCTACACGCATCTTGCGAACTCAGAGACCCGTGATCTGGCTCACGCGCGGCTGCAACTCTCGCGGTTCCACGAGGTAATGGCGTACTACGCACGCAAAGGTGCTGCGCCACCGCCGCTTCGCCATGTGGCGAATTCGGGTGCGATACTGCAGTTGCCGGATAGCCACCTCGATATGGTGCGCGCCGGCGTGATGTTCTACGGCGTGTATCCGGGACCTGAGGTGCAGCGAACCGTGGAAGTCTCACCGGCCCTGACTTGGTTCACGCAGGTCGTGCACTCCAAGATCACGCTTCCGGGAAGGCCGGTAAGCTACGGTTCCCTATGGAGCCCTGAACGACCGGTTCGCGTCATCACGATCCCGTGCGGCTACGGAGATGGCTACTTCCGACGCATGAGCAATCAGGCCCGCGTGATTGTAAGGGGCAAGGTCTACGACCAGGTTGGGCGCATTTGCATGGATCAGTTCATGGCAAACGCGTTGGACGACGACGTGAAGGTGGGGGATGCAGTGGTGCTCCTGGGCCGTGACCCATCAGGAGCGCAAATCACCGCGGAGGACCTTGCGGCGTGGGCGGGCACGAACGAGTACGAGGTGATGACCAATATCAGCGCACGCGTCCCCCGGCGATTTATTACAAACTCAGGAGCTGCACCATAGAGCACGCGGAACCCTCTACACTGTGGCATCGCGGTCTGTTCACACTCGTCGTGTACAATTCGGTCGCCCCGAGGCCTTTGGCGGCGGGAGGGCGAGGTGTTATCTTGAAGAAATGCCGGCACGAATACGGAGTTCTAGTCGGAATAGCAGGTTTGGTAGTTGCCCTTGACCAGTGGACCAAGGAGCTGGTTCGTTCGAGCCTACCTTTTCAGGCCACGTGGCTGCCCACCTGGCTGGATTGGTTGAGTCCTTACGCAAGAATTGTGCACTGGAGCAATAGCGGGGCTGCTTTCGGATCCTTCCAGAACGGTAACTCACTTTTCAGCGTGCTGGCTGTTGTCGTCATCCTGGCGATCTTGTATTATTACCCTCGGGTTGAGGCCCGAGATTGGACGCTTCGGCTGGCAATGGGGCTGCAGCTCGGTGGTGCGGCGGGGAATCTGATCGATCGTCTGCAAATGGGCCGGGTTACCGACTTCATCTCGATCGGCAGTTTCCCGGTTTTCAATGTAGCGGACTCGGCGATCTCCGTTGGCGTGGTGGTGCTGCTGCTGGGCGTGTGGCTCCGCGAAAAGGACGCGAAGGCAGTTGCGCTGAGGCAGGGCTAGTCATCCTCAAGGCCATCCGGCGGAATGCAGGCCTTCACATTGCGGTTCGAAGGGCATCACGAACAACGGCTGGATCATTTCCTGGCGATTTCCCTGCCGCAGTTTTCGCGTTCCAGACTCCAGGCTCTGATACGGCGGGGGTCGGTCCTGGTTGGCGGAGAGGCGGCCAGCAAAGCGGGCCAAATGATCGTGCCGGGGGCCATTGTGATCGTGCAAGTTCCCGCCCCAGCCCCTTCCGGCCTGACGCCCGAGAAGATCGCGCTGGATGTTGTGTTCGAAGACGCCGACGTCATCGTCGTCAACAAGCCTGCCGGCATGGTCGTGCACCCCGGCGCCGGACACCGGACCGGGACATTGGTTAATGCCGCCCTGGCACATGATCCCTCCATGACGGGTGTGGGCGGGGAGGAGCGCCCTGGCGTTGTTCACCGGCTTGACAAAGCCACGTCTGGATTAATCGTCCTGGCCAAGAACGACAACGCCCTTCGCTGGCTGCAAGAGCAGTTTCAGGCCAGAAAGGTGCGGAAGACCTATCTCGCTCTTGTGGATGGAAAACCACCCACGGCGAGCGGCAGAATCGACGCTGCGATCGGACGGGATCGCGCCCAGCGAAAGCAGATGTCGGTACTACCGGAGGGGAAGGGGCGTGAGGCGATAACGGACTACTCAACCCGTGAGGTGTTTGCCCGCCATGCGCTGCTCGAGGTGCATCCGGTGACAGGGCGCACACACCAAGCCAGACTGCACTGCGCGTTCCTGGGATGTCCCGTCGCCGGGGACACGGTGTATGGTTGGAGGAGGCCCTCGATCAGCATCGGAAGGCACTTCTTGCATGCGTGGAAGCTGGAGATTGCCTTACCGCTGCAGCGTAACAGACGCGAGTTTGAGGCGCCGCTGCCACTGGAGTTGGAGCAAGTCCTGGTTCAATTGCGCGCTGGGAATCCAGCAGCGACGCGCTAATGGGCACAGGTGAGCAATGGAACTGATTGATCTGCGGTCGGACACAGTCACGAAGCCAACGCCCGAAATGCGGGAGGCAATGGCCAAGGCTGAAGTGGGAGACGATGTGTTCGGCGATGACCCAACGGTGAACCGTCTGCAGGAACTAGCTGCCGACCTTATGGGAAAGGAGCAGGGGCTTTTTGTGCCCTCCGGCACCATGGGAAACCTTGCGGCCCTGCTGGCTCACTGTCAGCGGGGAGATGAGGTCATCATTGGAAACAAGAATCACTCTTTTCTCTCCGAGGCCGGAGGGTTCTCTGCCCTGGGAGGAATCCATTCCTGTCAACTTCCGAATCAGCCTGATGGATCGCTGCTGCTCGATGACGTGGAGGCAGCCATTCGGCCTGATGACCCGCATAATCCCATCACGCGCCTTGTGTGCCTCGAGAACACACACAATCGATGCGGAGGCACCGTGCAGACCCCGGAATATACGGGTCACTTGGCGCAACTGGCCCATGCGCACGGCCTGAAGGTGCACCTCGACGGCGCGCGGATATTCAATGCCGCAGCCGCGCTCGAGGTTCCGCCGCGTGATCTCGCTGGGCATGTCGACTCGGTGACGTTTTGCCTAAGCAAGGCTCTGTGCGCGCCGGTCGGATCAATACTGTGCGGCGACCGCGACTTCGTGAAGAGGGCTCATCGTGCCCGAAAGATGCTCGGGGGCGGCATGCGGCAGGCAGGCGTACTGGCGGCGGCCGGAATTGTGGCGCTTGAGAAGATGTCGGCGCGCCTGGGCGAGGACCATGAGCGCGCCCGCCGGCTGGCGCGCGGCCTGAGGGAGATTTCCGGCGTGCAGCTAGACACCGAGGAACCTGCCACGAACATGGTGTTCTTCCGGCTGAATGATTCGTTGAGGATCTCGGAGAAGGAAGTTGAGGCCCAGCTTAAGGATCAGGGCATCTTAGTCCATGCAACCGGTCCTGGCCGCTTCAGGCTAGTTACCCACTACTGGACGGACGATGCGGCGATCGATAAGACCGTCGGCGCCCTGGCGACTGCGCTGCACTGAAAGACGTTCGGCGCCCGGGCGCATCTCGCTGCCAAATAGACTAGGTGTCGGCTGCGCCGGAATCGGGTTCGATCTGGTTCCGTCCGCGCCCTTTGGCGATGTAGAGGCGGCCATCAGCCAGGTGTATCAGGTCCACCAAGTTGCGTGCCTCCTGCGGAAAAAGAGCAAAACCCTGGCTTACGGTTGGGGCCGGAATCCGCACCTGGTCCGCATCATGCACAGCCAATGCCGCCATCGATTCACGGATGCGCAGGGCAATCTGCTCCACCTGCGTCGCATCGGCATTGGGGAGAGAGATCACAAATTCCTCACCGCCCCAACGGGCGACCGCATCAGTGTTCTTGACATGCTGGCGCATGGCGGAACTCAATGCCACCAGAACCGAGTCGCCGACGAGGTGGCCGTAGGTATCGTTGTAGTGCTTGAAGTTATCCACGTCCAACATGATGAGACCCAGGGGCCGTGATTCCAACCCGGCGGCTTCAAGCTGCTCCCCAAGGAGGGCGAGGAAATTGCCATGATTGTAGAGACCCGTAAGGCTGTCGAGCCGCGACCGCATCTCGACCTGCTTGTGCTGGTGCGTGTTTTCCAACGCCTGGGCGGCATGCTGCGCCAGCGTGCTCAGGAGTTCGAGATCAGCGCGGTCAAACGCGTTGGGCCAGTATGAGCCTATCGAGATGATGCCATCGACGCTTGCCGCGCGCATCGGGACTCCAAGCCACGAAAGGCTTGTCTTATGCTTTCCCACGAGGACGAGACGGACACCCGGCAGTTCGACCTCTTTGCGCAGATCAGGCAGGAACAGGCTGCGCTGATTCTCCAATACCCAGGAAGACAAGGAACCCTCAAGCTTGACGCGTTGGTTTTCGAAGTATTCCCCGTCATCGTAGCAGAGCTCAAGCCGGAGGTGTTCGCCCTCCCGAACTCCGACGAAGTACGTATCCGCCTCGACAGCATTCTGAAACGCTGCGCTGAGCAGGGCCATGACCTGGTGCGTATCCAAGGTAGAGCTCACCTGGCGAGTGAACTCCGCGATAGTCTGAAGTCTGCGGATGTGGCCGCGAGCCAGGATCTTGAGCTGGAGCACCGTTTCGAGAATGATGATTGCCATGATCGCCATGCTGAGTTGCAGGTTCCATTGCCGAACCGACGTGATCAGTTGCGGATGCAACGCCAGCATGCCGAGCGTGACCAAAATGATCAATGCGTATGAGGGCCCGCGATCTGCAATGATCGAGTTCGTGATGACAGCCAGCACCAGAAGGACGCCGACGTAGCCATCCATCCCCTCCGGGACAGTGTACGAAACGACGAGCAATCCGACGATCGTGAGGATGGCGTTCACCCAGCCGTAGGACGCACCGTATCTCGCGTGCGGAATGATCACGAGATTGAGGATCACCAGGTACAGGATGCCCAGGAAGCCGAACGCCAGAAGCAGCGAGACCTTAAGCGAATCCTGCGGCCACAGGACAGTCCCATTGAACATCGTTATTGCCAGGACCAGTATGCTACCTACTGTCGATGGCAGCGCCGAGATTCGATGTTCCCGCGGTGTCAGTCCAAATCGAGTGGGTTGTCTGGTCATATCCAGAGGCTAGTTCTGGCGATGGTGTGGCCTGGGGCTGTGGCTCGCCTCGTGCAGGATTGCGGGGAACGCCTGCACGACGATCGCCGGCCCGCGGGCGTAGAGCAAAGCATAGCACAGAAGCATGCCCCAAACCATCCAAGGCGGCTTACAGAATGATTGGGGACATCGCCTGTGTGAAATGGCGCAGACCGAGCCGGCCCTCACGGCCTTTGGCCAAGCGAGGACCCGCGGGCAAGACGGTCTGCAGGTTGAGAGACCGGTCGACCGCCCCACTATTATCGCGCCCAGAGGGAGATGAAGCAATCGCGATACGGAAGCCCTTTCTGATATAATCTTGGCCTCGTCGCGCTTCAGCAGGGGAGCCCATCTGCGGCGAAATCCGCCAGCCAACCGACGCGCGTCAGGCTATCGATGACCACCCATTTCTCAATAAGCCAAATTGATGAGGCCGCGAATGCCCTGAGGTCCCGCACGAAGCGGCGGCCGCAGATCGCGATGATTCTGGGATCGGGGCTAAACGGAATTGCCGATGCGGTGCAAAGCCCAGATGTAATCCCTTTTGCAGAATTGCCGTTTTTTCCCGCATCAACAGTCGTCGGCCACGTGGGTCGACTTCTCATCGGTGAGATTCACGACAAGGCCGTGATGGTGATGCAGGGGCGCGTGCACTTCTACGAGGGATATTCGATGGCTGAGGTCACACTCCCAGTTCGGGTGATGCAGCGGCTCGGTGTGCAGACGCTTATGGTCACCAATGCCGCAGGCGGCGTGAACCCGGAGTTTGAGGCGGGCGACGTCATGCTTATCACGGATCACCTGAATTTGCTGGGGATGATGGGCAACAACCCGCTGATGGGGCCAAACTACGATGACATCGGACCGAGGTTTCCGGACATGAGTCAGGCCTATGATCGCAAGTTGGCACAGTTGGCGCGTGAAGTCGCGGCGAAGGCGGGCATCCGGCTGCGCGAGGGCGTGTACGCCGGGCTGAGCGGGCCCTCGTTCGAAGGACCAGCCGATCTTCGTTTCCTGCGCCTCGTAGGTGCGGACGCAGTGGGTATGTCGACCGTCCATGAGGTGATCGTTGCGCGACACGGCGGCATGCGCGTGCTGGGCATTTCCGGAATCAGCAATAAGGCAAATCTGGATGGCTCCACTGTCACGACCCACGAGGAGGTCATCGAGGCCGGCAATATCATCGGTCCGAAGGTGGAGCTCCTTCTCGCCGGCGTCGTGCAGCAGCTCTAGGCCAGGGCAATGCCCGCGATATACCAATTCCTGGGCACGCATGAAGTGCTCATCTATATCCTGCTGTCGATCGGCGCACTCTTCGCATCGCGCTGGTTGTGGCGGTCCTGGAACGAGTGGCGTCACGCGGTGTACAGCCTTGAGAGGGAATTTGCCTTGCGGCGCATCGGGCAGTCCGTTGCCTCCCTGGCCCTGATCCTCGTACTGTTCTTCGCCGAAATGATCACCGCTGCTTTTGTCTATCCGAATCTTCCTGCATCGATGTTCGTGCCGACACAAACGCCTGACTTGTTGGCTACCCCCACGGGGACGATCTCGCCGGAACTTGCCACTGCAATTGCCATGACTCCCCGCCCGACTCTGCAGGCTGAGGGCGGGGAAGGTTGCATTGCGGAGCTCGTCAACATCAGCGAGCCTCGGTCGGGGCAAGAAGTGCGGGGCACGGTTGAGATCCGTGGTACGGTCAATATCCCGGAACTTGGATTCTACAAGTATGAGGTGGCGCCCCTGGCCTCGGAGGCGTGGGCCACAATTGCCGCCGGCCGGGTCAAGGTGGTGGACGGCCTGCTCGGGCAGTGGGACACGGGCGCCCTGTCGCCGGGTGACTACGAACTGCGGCTCGTAGTGAGTGACAACCAGGGCAGGGCCCTGCCGGCTTGCATCATCAATGTGCGTGTCTCTCCGCAGTCGTAGGAGCTCATGGAAGCCATTCAAGTACGCCCGGCCCTCAGTTCAGACCTGCCCCAGCTCATGGGACTGGATCACTCGTCCACATCTGATCACGTCTGGCAGCTGGAATTGCGGCGGGATGCTCGGGGAGGGGAGGTGTGCGCCACCTTCCGCGAGGTGCGGCTGCCACGACCCGTGGCTCTTGCCTATCCGAACGATCCCTTTGCGTTGGCCGATGAATGGAAGCGCAAGGCCGCGACATACGCCGCGATCTCGGGGGTTGACGCAGTCGGGTATCTTGTTCTTACCGAGCCCCGGGCGGGCGTCGCCTGGATCACGGACGTGGTTGTCTCGCCAAGCTGGCGGAGAAAGGGCGTAGCGGGCGCGCTGCTTGAGGCGGCGCACGCCTGGTGCGCAGAACGAGAGATCCGCAAGATCTTTCTTGAAATGCAATCCAAGAATCATCCCGCCATGATGCTGGCGCAGAAGCACGGCTACGAGTTCTGCGGTTATAATGATCGATACTACTCAAGCAAGGATATCACGCTCGTCTTCGTGCGGGCTTCTTGACGGGGCATGGCGGGACGGTGAGATAGGACGCTAGGGAAGGGAGCATGCTTAGCGGTTGGTCTGAGAACTTACTGGTGGGGATCCAGGCCGCCAACCAGATCCTTACTGCGGGGATCGCCATCACGGCTTTCTCCCTGTTTCTCTATTCTCTTTCGTTCAATCTGCGCGACCGTGTTGCCCGGTCCTTCGCCATCATCCTGCTGTGTGTGGTGGCGGTCTTCACAACTGAGGCCCTGCAGAATCGATCCGTCTCGAACACGGGGTTGCAGGCGCTGCTGCGTCTGCAGTGGCTGGGGATCGTCTACCTCCCTGCCGCGTACCTGCACCTCTCTGACGCGCTGCTGGTGACGGCCGGCAGGCCGTCGCGGGGCCGGCGTCGAGTCGCGGTCCGTGCGATGTACGGGCTGTCGACGCTCTTTCTCCTCGCACTGGCAGCCGGGTACCTGGTTGGGCCACTGGTGGTTGGCGGGAAACCGGCCCCGCACCTCCAACGGACAACGTGGACCGAGATTTTCACGCTGTACTACGTCGGCGCAATGGCGTGGGCGGGCGTGAATTTCGCCCGCGCCTTCCGGCGCATGTTGACGAGATCCGGGCGGCGCAGAATGTGGTACTTGATGGCCGGCGCCAGCGCTCCTGCGTTGGGCTGCTATCCGTACCTGTTGTTCGGATCTGCCGCGGCCGCGAACTATCCGCTCGCGTTCTGGGGCATTGCCGCCGCGATCAACCTGGTGGTCGGCGGACTCATTGTGGTGATGGCGTATGCTGTGGCGTTTTTCGGAGTCTCCTGGCCGGATCGCGTCATACGCAGCCGACTCTTCAAGTGGATCCTGCGCGGGCCCGTGACCGCATCCATTGCCTTGGGACTTATGACCGCCGTGCGGCGCACCGGCGTCTTGCTGGGAGTGGAGTATTCAGAATTCGTGCCGTTGACGATGGTTGCGACGGTCTTGCTGTTCGAGCATGCGATCACGCTGTTCGCACCGCTGTGGGAGCGCTATCTGTTCGTTGGCCCTGACCGGACCGAGCTGCAGCTATTCCAAAACATCGAAGAGCGCCTCGTCACACAGGGAGATCTGCAGCAATTCCTGGAGGCCGTTTTGGCCGCCGTCCGGGATCACATGCACTCGGCTTCGGCCTTCATCGCCGCGCTGGACGACGGAGAGCTTGCGCTCATTGTCACCGCCGGCAATCGCGCAAGCCTTGAGCAGCAGGAGCTCGCAGACGCACTTGAGCTGCTGACAAATGGAAACGGCACGGAGCGACACGAGTTCGTCTGGGGCAAGTTCTGGGTGCTTCCGCTGCATCAGCGCATGCGGGGCGACATGGACCGTGATGAGGTTCCGCCATTCTTGGGAGTGCTGGGGGTTGCCCGCCGAGATTCACAGCCGATTGATCCGGACCAGCGCGCTGCGCTCTGGTTGCTGGCAGATCGGGCCGCGATGGCGCTGGAAGATCGCCAGATGCAGCAGCGCGTGTTCCGTTCACTCCAGGTCCTGCAGCCGCAGGTCGACATGATTCAGCGGATGCGCGCCGCCGGCCGGTACGATACAAAGGCCGCCTTGCTGGGCGACGCCCTCCCACCAGAATCCGATCTGGCGAATTGGGTAAAGGATGCGCTGACACACTATTGGGGAGGGCCCAAGCTCACGCGCAACCCCCTGCTGAGGCTGCAGGTGGTCCAGCACATGGCGACCGCACACGATGGGAATGCGGCTAACGCGCTCCGCGCGCTCCTTCGCAGGGCAGTCGATCAGGTGAAACCGGAGGGCGAGCGAAGGTTCACGACCGAATGGATTCTCTACAACATACTTGAGATGAAGTTCATCGAAGGCCGAAGAGTCCGGGATGTGGCGGGGAGACTTGCGATGTCGGAGGCGGACCTGTATCGAAAGCAGAGGGTGGCCGTTGAGGCGGTGGCGAAGGCGATCCTGAACATGGAATCGAAGGCGAGGTAGGGAAGGCGGAACAGTATGGTCAATGTTAAGCGCAATTCGGAACAGGGCATGCCCGTGTTAGACGAGGGCTGGTGGGAGGCCGTACTGGCGGAAGACGGGCGGCATCAGGGCCAGGGGCCCAGCCGTGCCCAGCCGCGCGCCGGTAGGCGCAGCGACACCAGAGCCGATGGAGTTGGCCGTGTGGAACCGAATTGGGATCACGCCAAGAACCTGTTTCAGCTCGACCAAATTGTCGATCTGCGCGTCACCGCGAGCAATAGGGGCGGCCTGCTCGTGGAGGGTGAGGCCCTCAGCGGCTTCGTGCCATTCTCGCATCTCGTGAGTGTTCCCGAACCGGCGGATTCACTTGACCGCGCGCGCCTGCTCGAGGCCTATGTCGGCCGCACTCTACGCCTCAAGGTCATAGAGTGCGTTCCCGAGGACGGTCGCATCGTCTTCTCGGAGCGCGCGGCACAGGCCGGACCTGGAAAACGTGCGCAGATCTTTCATTCGCTGCGGCCTGGAGAACGCGTGCAAGGCTCTGTGACGAACATCACGGATTTCGGCGTTTTTGTGGATCTTGGCGGCGTGGAGGGCCTGATCCATATATCCGAGTTGTCGTGGGGCAGGGTTGTGCATCCGGGCCAGATTGTCCACCTCGGTCAGAGCGTGGAGGTTGAGGTACTGGACTTATCGCCGGAGCGCTGCCGGGTGGCGCTCAGCATGAAACGACTGCTGCCAAATCCTTGGACAAACATAGGTTCCGCGCTGAGCGCAGGAAAGGCGTTGCCGGCCATCGTCACGAGCGTGCTATCCTACGGAGCATTCGCCAGGTTGGAGCGCGGCGTAGAGGGCTTGATCCACATCTCAGAGATGCCCTTGGCCGAAGGCCAGACTGTCAAGGACTTCCTGCAAGAGGGGCAATCTGTCTCAGTTCGAGTGCTTCATGTGGATGCCGCGCATCAGCGGATGGGTCTGAGCATGAAGCTGGACTCGTGACAGCGTGCAGTCAGGGCATGAGTCGCCGGGGAAAGCACGTCCAGCTTACGCTGCGAGACCGACGTGAACGGTAGATCGCGATCCCGCCCGGAGCAGCCGGTTCCCACCGATGACTGGCTGCAACGGCTGGCGCGATTCAATCTCCACTTTGGCCGTTTCTTCAAGGATTCGCTGGGACTGCTGCTGATTGCCGCGGCCCTCTTGTCGCTGCTGGCCCAGTGGGGGCTGACGGTCGGAAGCATGCTGACGCCATTCTCAACATTCCTGTCCGTATGGCTGGGCTGGGGAGTCTACCCGCTCGCGGTTGCCGTAGCTTTCGCTGGATTGACGCTCGTGCGCCGCCAGGTTCGCGGTGTTTCCTGGGGGCGGCTCTTGGCGTTGGAGGCGGCATCGCTGTTGGCGTTGGGCCTGCTCTCCATCTTCGGCGGCAATTCACTGGTCCGTGCGGACGCGGGCCTCGACGGCGGACGACTCGGGTGGGGCATTGCGTATGTCTTGGTGCGTTACTTGGGGCAGTCTGGCGGCACAATCTTGCTGGTTGTCCTGTGCCTAGTTCTTGGGGCTGCGGGTGTCGGGCTCTGGGCGGCAGTCGAACACCGGATCACGGAGCTGGCCGGCGAGCTGCCACCGGGAAGCGTTGGCTCAACGCGTGTGCATGAGCCAGCGACCAATGACGAAGAAACGCCACCCAAGAGAACGCCCAGGGCACTGCCGGAGCGGCCGCCCCGTGACTTGCGTCGGACGCTTGTCGCGCTGGAGCGCACAGGCGAGCGGGCACAGAAAGCAGTACCGCGCGGAGCGGGCCTGCCACCACTCAACATCCTGCTATCCGAGCAATCTGCGCGCGCAGACGAGAGAACTATCAATCAGACGGCGGGGATGATCATGAAGACTCTCTCGGAGTTTGGCATCCCTGCGACCGTTATCGGGTATCGGGTGGGACCTGCGGTAACTCAATTTGCCGTCCAGCCAGGATTTCTGAAGCGACCTGGTGCAAACGAGGACGATGATGCCCAACAGATGAGAGTTCGCGTCGCGCAGATCGCAAATCTGCAAAAAGATCTTGCGTTGGCGCTCTCCGCGCAAAGATTGCGAATTGAGGCGCCGGTGCCGGGCAAGCCCTACGTGGGCATCGAGGTCCCGAATCTGCATGCCTCCGTGGTACGGCTGCGCCCAATCCTTGAGAGCGACGCGTTCCGTGGCAGCCGCAGCCCGCTGAGTGTGGCACTGGGCAGAGATGTATCGGGAAACGCACTCATTGCGGATCTCTCGAGAATGCCGCACCTGCTGATAGCTGGGGCGACAGGATCGGGTAAGTCCGTCTGTGTAGCCGCTCTTGCTACGTGTTTGGCGATTAATAACCCCCCCGGTGACCTGCGGCTGATCATGATCGACTCCAAAATGGTGGAACTGCTCCGGTTCAATGGGCTGCCTCACCTCTGGGGAAAGGTCGAGACCGATCTCAATCGAATCCAAGGCGTCTTGCGGTGGGTGGTCACGGAAATGGAGCACCGGTATCGGTTGCTTGAGGCAGGGCATGCGCGCGATGTTGAGGTCTACAACCGCAAGCAGGCCCGCAAGGAGCGCGGAACTCCACTTCCGCGGATCGTCGTCCTGATCGATGAGCTTGCCGACCTGATGATGTCTGCACCGGATCAGACGGAGCACAATCTCGTGCGTTTGGCGCAGATGGCGCGGGCAACTGGAATTCATCTGGTGGTCGCCACGCAGCGCCCTTCCACTGACGTGGTGACCGGCGTGATCAAGGCCAACTTCCCGGCGAGGCTTGCCTTCGCCGTGGCCTCCGGCGTCGATTCGCGGGTGATTCTGGACGCCGGGGGAGCCGAAACGCTGCTGGGGCGCGGCGATATGTTGTTCCTAAATCCCGAAGTTGGGAACCCCATCCGGGCACAGGGAGTGATTGTCACCGACGCAGAGATCGAGCGGATGATTGACTACTGGCAGAAGGATGCCGGTGTGCCGACGGAACAAGCACCGCCGTGGGAGAAGCTGCTGCAGGAGCCCGAGGAAGATGAAGACGAGGGATTGATGGCACAAGCGATCTCGGTTGTGCGGGGCAGCGGGCGCGCCTCTGCTTCCATGCTGCAGCGACGTCTGCGAATCGGCTATCCCCGGGCAGCTCGGCTTCTGGATCAACTTGAGGAGGCGGGCATTGTCGGTCCATCGGAAGGCGGAGGACGAGAGCGCGAGATACTTCCGTATGAGGAAGACGCCGATGAGGACGCGTAATCCTTTTTCAGGTATGATTGGGCGGTCCGTCAAGGATCTCAAGTGAGAAGAACATTCAGTGACACGTTGCGCATCATCTTTAAGGGCGTGCTTGAGCCGGTGTCCGGAGTCCTCAATCGAACGGGTATCACACCCATAGCCGTCACGCTCATGGGGGTGGCCGGCAACGCTCTCGCCGGCTATCTCGTGGCGCGGGGCCAAGTCAGCCTGGGCGGATTGGTCATGCTTATAGCCTGGCCCATCGACGCGCTGGATGGGACGATGGCGCGGCTGCGAGGCGAGGCGAGCGACTGGGGCGCTTTTGTCGACTCTGTCAGCGACAGGTATTCCGAGCTATTTGTGCTGGGTGGACTGCTGTACTACTTTGCGACCGTCGGCGAACACGTGCTCAGCATGGCGACGTTCGCGGCGGCTGCCGGCTCCGTGATGGTCTCGTACGTGAAGGCACGCGCCGAGGCGCAGAGCTTCAGTGCCAGGGAAGGGCTTCTGACACGGGCGGAGCGCTATATTGTGCTCGGCCCATCGTTGCTGTTCAATATCCCCGCGGTGGGGGTCTGGATCGTGGCAATCCTGGCGAACGTTACGGCATTGCAGCGGATCATGGTTGTCCGCGCCCAAGCGCACGCAAATGCCAGGAGATTGATACCGGAGGAGAGCAAATGACCTGCGAAGCCGGATTCTCATTGGGAATCCTCTGTGTCCGCTACTACGGCATCATTCTCATGTTGGGCGCGCTCGCCGGTGGGTACCTTGCCACGTTCGAGGTCAAGCGGCGGGGGCATGATCCGGAGATGGTCTGGGATCTGCTTGTCTATCTGATCATCGGCGGGGTGCTGGGGGCGCGGCTCTGGCACATCCTTACCCCCCCGCCTTCGTCCATCGCACAAGGATTCACGACTCAGTTCTACCTCTCCCATCCGCTGGACGCGCTGGCCATCTGGAAGGGTGGACTTGGAATCCCGGGAACGATCCTTGGAGGGCTCGTGGCCCTCTACGTATATGCCCGCCGGCACCGGATGATCAGCTTCCTGGAGTGGACCGACATTGCCGCGCCGAGCCTGGCTCTGGGTCAAGCGATCGGCCGCTGGGGCAACTTTGTCAATCAAGAGATCTATGGTGCGGTGACCAACTTGCCGTGGAAGATATTCATTGACCCTGTACACCGATTGGCAGGATTCGAGAATGAGTCGTACTATCATCCCCTGTTCGCATATGAGTCGCTGCTGAATCTTGCGAATACGCTGCTCTTGTTGTGGTTGACCAGGCGATACCGGGGCAGGCTCAAGCGCGGCGATGTATTCAATGTCTATCTGGTTTTCTACCCCGTTGTGCGGTTCGCTCTGGATTTCCTCAGGCTGGATGCGGCCGAGGTGCTCAGTCTGAATATCAATCAGACGGTTATGGCTGTTGTAGGCATTGCAGCCATGGGCGTCTTGATACGGCGACACCTTCCGAGTCGCACGCCGACCGGTGCCACGCACGCTGCTCTCGTGGATGCGCGGAGCGCTCCTCAGTCCACGCCCAGGAGTGAGTTGGTCACGGGGAGAAAGCTGGCGGCGCGGACAAAGACGCCCGTAAGAAATAACAAAAGACGGCCCACGACGCGCAAGAAACCGCCTCGGCGGACGTAGGCTGAGAGCAACCTGCGGCCAAGGCTGCCGCCTCACCGGGCAAGTACGCTTACTGAGAGATGTGCACGAACCAGCCCGGAGCAGCCCCGGCGCTCCAGGATGTGAATTGCCCAGGCCGGGCGCAGATGATCTGCGGGGGCCGCAGGCAATGCCATGTTAAGCGCCGATGATCGAAGCTTTGGTACACGGCAAACAATCCAACGATTTCTGGGCGGTTGATGGCTTGGATCTCACCGTCAAGCGTCGGCAGATCCTTCCGCTCCTGGGGCAGAACGGGGCTGGCAGCACCACGACCGTACGCATGCTCAGCGCGCTGCTGACGCCGACGCAGGGCTCGGCTCGAGTCGCCGGCCATGGCGTAGGCCGGTAGCAATCCGACGTGCAGGCTTCGGTGGAGGTGCTTACACAACACCATGGCCTGTTTGAGATCCCGGCATTGATGCTGGTGGGCGCCACTGTCCTGAGGTTTGGTGCCGTTCTCGTCATACCGCAGATTGGGAAATCCATGAGCCAGATCCTGTTGGAGTTGTTGGCCGACCGTGCGAAGGTGCTGCTTCGGGTCGTGTTGCTGCTGCTTGTGGTGGACGTGCTGGTTGAGGCGCACGTCACCTCGTCGATTCCGCTGGCGGTCCTGAAGTAGGCCAACTATGTCCAAACTGATCATTCTGGGTTCCTCCAACGCCATTGCGACCGAGGGCCATGAAAATACGCACATGGTGATCGTCGGCCAGGAGAAAACGGTCCTGGTGGACTGCGTCAGCAGTCCCATTGTCCGACTCGAGCAAGCGGGAGTTGACTTCCAGGCATTGACGGATGTTGTGCTGACCCATTTCCATCCCGATCACGTCTCGGGAGTGCCGCTGCTCCTGATGAGCATGTGGCTCCTGGGCCGCCGCTCCCCGCTGAACATCCACGGCTTGCCGCACACGCTGGAGCGCGTCGAAGGGCTGATGGGGTTTTACGGGTGGTCCGAGTGGTCCAAGTTCTTTCCTGTGTCGTTCCGACGGATCCCAGCGAAGGAGATGACGCTGGTTCTGGAATCCGAGGACTTCCGGGTACTGAGCTCTCCGGTGCGACACCTAATTCCCACGATTGGAATTCGGTTGGAGTTCAGCCGTTCGGCAAGAGTCCTGGCGTATTCCTGCGATACTGAGCCGTGCCCCGAGGTCTTGCGGCTGGCCGCCGGCGCAGACGTGCTGATCCATGAGGCAGCGGGTCGGGGCCGCGGCCATTCATCTGTGGAACAGGCGGCCGAAGTTGCCAGCCAGGCAGAGGTGGGAAAGCTCTTGTTGATCCACTACCCGACCGGACGACACGCCACGGGCGATCTCTTGAGAGAGGCGCGCGAGCGGTTTCAGGGCGAGGTTTCTCTGGCACAGGACTTCATGGAACTGGAGATGGGCTGAGGCGGGTGCATCAAGAGGGCGGCCCGAAGTGCCGTCCTCGTTTTCTTGGCGGGCTCACCAACCTCGGATGAACTCCGCCCACTCGGTGTTGTCCGTGATGTGACGGCCGAAGATGTAGGCTGCATTCACAGGCGGCTCGTGAGGAATGTGCAGCAGCCGCATACGCGCCTCCTCCGGGCTGCGGCCGCCTTTGCGATGGTTGCACGAAGGGCACGCGGCGACCACATTTGTCCACAAGTGGAGTCCTCCCTGGTAGCGAGGAACCACATGATCGACCGTAAGTCCGGCCTCCCGGCGCCCGCAGTACTGACATGTATAATTGTCCCGTCGAAACACCTCGCGGCGGGTAAGCTTCACACGGGGACGCGGTCGTCGCACCTGCAGCTCAAGTCGAATGACCGAAGGCCGCGGAAGGACCAAGGTGACAGTGTGAAGGTATCCCCGACCGTTGGCCACCATTGCTGCCTTTCCCCCAAGGATGAGCACCACAGCCCGTCGCGTCGTGCAGATGTTTATGGGCTCAAAGTTCGCGTTGAGGACGAGGACGGGTTCGTGCATACGACTTCCGGGATTTTGCGGATTATAGCATAACGAGAAAGCATAGTGAGAGTCTTGATTGTCGGCGGGCGCGGCTTCCTGGGCGGCGCGCTCCGGCGCCAGCTTCGGGCTTCCGGGTATGAAGTGATTGTGCTGACGCGGGCCAAAAGCACTCGCAGAGATGAGATCCATTGGGATGGTGCCGGTCGGGGGGACTGGATGGCCGCTGTCGGCGAGGCCGACGCGGTGATCAATGCATGCGGGTATGGGCTGGAGCACTGGCCATGGGACGCCGCGAAGAAACGGCGCTTCGTCGGGTCCCGCGTCGAACCCGGCTTTGCATTGGCGAAGGCCGTTGCGCAGTCAAGTCGACGCCCGAGGGTTTTCATCCAATTCTCGGGGATCAATCGCTATGGACTTGGCGGTGCCGCGGCGGATGAGACCACGCCGGCCGCGGGTGACTTCCTAGCTCAGCTCACCGTCGGCTGGGAGGCCGCAACCCAGTCGGTCGAGGCTTTCGGGGTGCGGCGCGTTGTTGTGCGCAACGCAATCGTCCTAGATGCCCACCAAGGCTTGTTTCCGCTGATGAGTCTGCCCGCCAAGTTGTTCGTGGGCGGAAGGCTGGGTTCTGGAGGGCAGGCCGTGCCTTGGATCCACCTCACCGATCACGTGAGGGCCGTCCAGCACCTGCTCGAGGATAGGCAAGCCAGCGGCGCGTTCAACCTTGTGTCGCCGGTCCCCACGACCAATGCCGAGTTCATGGAGGCCACCTGCAAGGCGCTCCGCCGCCCATTCTGGCTGCATATGCCTGCATTCGCCCTGCGCCTCGCACTCGGCGAGATGGGCGTCCTCGTTCTGGCGGGGCGCCCGAGCCAGCCGATTCGGCTCCTCAACATGGGGTTCAGGTTTGCCTTTCCCACTATCGACCTGGCCTTGCAGGATCTATTCAGCAGTCACAAGGCCCAAAGCCCGCCCTCGGCCTCAATGGCTGCTTTATCGGATGGTCGATGAGCGCTGACTATGGTATGTTGAAGTCCGATACTCAACACACTTTGTCCAGGAGATATCCAATGGTACGTGCCTTCAAGATCTGGGGGTTGACACTGACCGTCGTGCTTGGTGCTTGTGCCCCCGTACCCGCGACCCAGCAAGTCTTGCCCACATTCGTCCTGCAGGTCGATAGTGCTCTGCCCGAACCAAATGAAGCCTACCCCACGGCGCAGGCATCCGAGTCGAGCGCAAGCCAATCTGTGAGCGGCTTTTCGCTCAATCTTCGCCGCGCATGGCGCGATGGGAAGCAGGTGAATGCAGAGCTTTGTTTCACTCTGCCAGACTCCTCTGACTGGACCGTGTGGGCGGCCCACTATGAGTATGGCGGTACTTCCATCTCGGAATTCAGCTCGTCCTTCCTCACGAAGGACGAGGGCCCGGCGGGGCAAGCCTCGCAGCGCTGCGATCAGCTTTCTTTCTATGTTCCGCCAGATGCAGATCTCTCGGCGTCGAGCCTGACAGTGGAGTCCGTTGGGGCCTATCCCAATGCTGACGAGTACTGCTCCCTGTACATGCCGAAGATTCAGCAGGCATTGACCGAGCGAGGCACCAGCATCACACTGGATTGCTCGATTGTCGACGGCACCATGAGCATGCAGATCGTGGGCAAGCCGGAGGGCATGTCGCAGGATGAGGCTGAGCAGTTGGTCTTTAGCGACGAGTACTACACTGTCCGCGGCCCGTGGATCTTCCCGGTGACGTTTGCCCAGTAAGCTTGGAAGGTTGTATAATCGGCTTGTGAGCGGAAGACTTGGGTCGATCTACCACGGTAAGCGTGCCTAGGAGAATCCGAGGGATCAGGGAAGACGCGCCCTCGCGGGCGCGTTTTTCTTTGCCGCCGATCGCGGGAGGCTGGATGGACATCGAAGCGCAGGTTGAACTCTTGATGCAGGGCACGGAGTATGGTGACGCAGACCTCAGACGGGCCATGACGGCCGATCTTCGAGCGCGCTTGATCGACGGCCAGAAGGAGGGGCGGCCGCTGCGCGTCTACTGCGGCTATGACCCAACGTCAGCCGATCTCCATCTCGGGCACACGATCACGATGCGCAAGCTCCGCCAGTTCCAGGACCTGGGCCACGACGTGACCTTCCTTATCGGCAGCTACACGGCGCTGGTCGGTGATCCGTCGGACAAGAACAAAGCGCGCCCGGTCCTCACCCACGAGCAAGTCGCAGAAAACGCGAAGACCTACACAGAACAGGCCTTCCGAGTGCTCGATCCCAAGAAAACGCGAGTGCGGAACAACGGGGAATGGCTGAGCCAACTCTCGCTGGTGGATCTCATCCGGCTGGGGCAGAACTTCACGGTGCAGCAGTTCTTGGCACGCGAGAATTTTTCCAGACGGCTGGAGAATGCAGAGCCAATTTACCTGCACGAGACCTTCTACGCCCTAATGCAGGGTTACGACGCCGTGGCCCAGAAGACGGACGTGCAGGTGGGGGGAACAGATCAGTTGTTCAACATCATAGTTGCCGGCCGCAAGTTGCAGGAGGCCATGGGCCAGAAGCCACTCGTCGGAGTGATCACCGGCATTCTGCCCGGTACGGACGGCGAGCAAAGGATGTCAAAGTCGACGGGCAATATCATTCCGATCGACAGCGGCGCCGAAGACATGTATGGAAAGCTAATGTCCGTTCCTGACATGGCTATGGAAAAATACATGCGCTTGGTCACGCGTTGGCTTCCGGGAGTGATCGAAGATCTTCTTCGGGCGGTGAAGTCCGGGACTACGCACCCACGGGATGCGAAGATGAGAATGGCACGCGAGATCACAAGCATCTTCTACGGAGACGCAGAGGCAGCGCAGGCGCAGGAGGGGTTTGTACGGCTGTTTCAGAAGGGTGAGCTGCCGGAGGGCATGCAGGATGTTGCCCTCAGGCCTGGCGCCACGGTCCTCGATGTCCTGATGGACGCCAAGCTCGCCGCCAGCAGGGCTGAGGCAAGGAGGCTGATCGCGCAGCGCGGTGTTCGGCTGGATGGAGAAACGCTGGAGCATCCGGAGGCGGTCTTTCCGCATCCGGGAGTGCTGCAAGCCGGAAAACGGCGCTTCATCCGGGTGAAGTGAGCAGGCGAAACCTGGAAGTATGGAACGGGAATCCGGCCCGGAGAATCAAGAAAGACGGACCGCAGGGATGGCCCGTCCAGAGGCGTCGACGGGATTCGAACCCGTGATGAGGGTTTTGCAGACCCTTGCCTTACCACTTGGCCACGACGCCGTCGCAATTTCGAGAGCGGGCGATGGGATTCGAACCCACGACCTTCTCCTTGGCAAGGAGACGTTCTACCACTGAACCACGCCCGCAGGTCGTACACTTGGGGCCGAGAGTGCCGAGAGTCAGAATCGAACTGACGACACCGCGATTTTCAGTCGCGTGCTCTACCAACTGAGCTATCTCGGCCGGAGCATGTCCTTGAAGCGGCAACAATTGTACTAGACCACTATGTGATTGTCAAGCAAGCGAAGTATTTCACTTAGAAATGTCACACTCCATGAGAAACTGCGGAGATGCGACAAATGACCAAGATCATCCTGGCCCACGAACTTCTGGAACAGGGAATTACCCAAGCCTGCGCGGCTGAGCGCCCAAGCCCGAACCAGAATGCGACAGCGTCCTCGATGAAGGGCGGGCAAGGGCCTTCGTTCGCGGCCATACGGTCGCAGAGACCCTTCGATGTTTGAGACCCTAACCGTACGTCTGAACCACGTGTTCGACCAACTGCGCCGGCGTGGGAAGCTCGGCGAAGCCGACGTGGACGCGGCGCTGCGCGAAGTCCGTCTTGCGCTGCTCGAGGCCGACGTTCATTTCGGCGTCGCCAAGCGACTAATTGCGCGCGTGCGCGATAGGGCCGTTGGCGCGGCGGTCTCGAAGTCGTTGAATCCTGCACAGCAGGTGGTCAAGATCGTGCACGAGGAATTCATCGCCACGCTCGGTGCGGCCGCCCCAATAAACCTCTCGGGTCCGAAACCAAGGGCCCTGATGGTGGTGGGATTGCAGGGAAGTGGGAAGACCACGGCTGCAGGAAAACTGGCGCGTGTGCTGCAGTCCGCTGGCGAGCGGGTAATGCTTGCAGCGGGAGATCCGTACCGGCCGGCTGCGGCAGAACAGTTGCAGCAGCTTGGGAAGCGGCTGGGTGTCGACGTCTTTGCGGCCAACGACCTCAAGCCTGCCGAACTTGCCAGGGCTGCGCTTGAGGCGGCCGACAGAGGCGGGTATGGCATTTTGATCCTGGATACAGCCGGCCGGTCCCAGCTCAGCGAGGAGATGATGGACGAGGTGGCCGCGCTGGAGTCCGCAGTTTCGCCGGTGGAAACGCTGCTGGTCCTGGACGCCATGCTCGGGCAGGAGGCCATCAACATCGCCGAGGGCTTCCTCCGCCGCATCTCCGTCACGGGACTAGTCATGACAAAAATGGATGGAGATGCGCGCGGAGGAGCAGCGATCTCGGTCCGCTCCGTGACAGGGATCCCCATCAAATATCTGGGTACTGGAGAAAAGCTGGACGCGCTCGAGAAGTACGATCCGACAAGACTTGCCTCGCGGATCCTGGGTATGGGCGACATGATCGGCTTGATCGAGAAGGCCGAAAGCGTCTTGGATGGAGCCTCGGCGCAGACGCAAGCTGAGAAGATGCTTGGGGGGCGTTTCGACCTTGAGGATTGGCTTGGCCAGATCAAGCAGGTCAAGAAGATGGGCCCGTTGGGCCAGATTGCAGATATGCTGCCCGGCCGATTCAAGGGCGCGGCGCAGCACACCGATCCAGGAGATCTCGAGAAGGGCTTCCGCGTATCCGAGGCAATAATCAACTCGATGACGCCAGCCGAGCGACGCAACCCAGATATCCTAAACGCCTCGAGGCGCCGCCGCATTGCGGCCGGGTCGGGGACCGGCGTGCAGGACGTGAACCGGCTGATCCGGCAATTCCGCGAGGCGCAGAAGTTTATCAAGGCGCTGAAGACATCTGGCGCCAAGGGGATGCCCAGGCTGTTTGGCTAAGTTTGGCTAAGAGTGGGTCAATGCCATCCCAAGGCAACAGACACACGCGGGCACGCCGGCATCCGAAGGATGCGGCGGAAATCTGGTAAAATCATTTTTTGTGGCTCGGACGCGTCGCGTCTCGGCAGGGGCGAGCGTCCGAAAACCAGTTTTTCCCAGGTCAGATCGGCGATCTGATGCCTGGCATCGCCTGAACAGTCTTCGAAGGAGAAGGTTTTTCAATGGTCCGTATTCGTTTTCGACGCATGGGTCTGCGAGGACAGCCGTCCTATCGCATTGTGGCGGCCGACAAGGAGAAATCGCGAGACGGCCGTTTTCTCGAGATTCTGGGGTTCTATAACCCACGCACAGAGCCGGCTACGATCAACGTCAAAGAAGACCGCGTGTTTCATTGGATGAAGAACGGCGCCCTGCCTACGGAATCCGTCGGACAGGTCTTCAGATCCTCGGGGCTGCTCGATCGATTCGAGCGCTTCAAGAAGGGCGAAGAGCTTGAGGGGCTCATGAAGGAGGCCGCCGAGGCCATGGAACGACGGGCCTCTCCGGCCAAGACGCGGCGGGACTAGGGGTCACGGGTGTCGGTGCTGATGCACCGCGCGCAGCTGCGACATTGATTGAGGCCAACCTGATGAAAGATCTCGTTGAGTACATTGCCAAGGCGCTCGTCGACCGTCCCGAGGAGGTGCAGGTCCGAGAGTCCGGCGGCGGCGATCGGGTGCGGCTCGAGCTGATTGTGGCTCAGGCCGACATGGGCCGCATAATCGGCAAGAGCGGCAAGGTCGCAAACGCGATTCGGACAATGTTGAGGGTGGCGGCAGAGCGCGAGGGCAAGCAGGCCACGCTGGACGTCGTCGAACCGGAAGAATGACGGTTAGAAGGCCCACAACGAAGGCAAATTCAGGCTCGCCGTCGACCGGTGAGCCTGAATATTTAGTGGTGGGGACCTTGATGCGACCGCACGGTCTGCTTGGCGAGATGCTGATGAACGTGATCACGGATTTTCCAGCGCGCCTGGTGCCCGGCTCCAAGGTGTTCCTGGGAGCCCGATATACGCCGATGACCGTCGGCGCGCGCCGATTGCACGCGCGCGGATTGCTGATAAGGCTGCAGGGTATTGACACGCCCGAGGCGGCGGGAGCTTATCGTAACCATCCGGTGTACGTGCTGTCCTCAGACCGACCCCGGCTGCCGGCGGGTCAGTACTATCATCACGAGCTCCTGGGTTCCATGGTGATAGTGGACGCAGACCAACGCTCGATTGGAACCCTGGTCGAGATCCTTCAGACCGGGGCCAATGACGTGTACGTGATCAAAGACGCCGCGGACCGGGAGATGCTTCTGCCCTCCATCGCCGGTGTGGTTCTAGGGATCGATGTGCACCAGCACCTGATCAGGGTTCGCGTCCCCGATGGAATGGACATCGGTGTGGGACAACAGCGGGCCCGCCCAGGTTCCTCCGATGGTCGCCCCAAGAGCAGCCGTCGACAACGCGATGCACGATAGGCCATACTGGCTTGGTTTCAACCTTGTGCGCGGTATCGGCGCGGTCCGCCTGCGGTCGCTGATCGATCATTTCGGTGACGCCCAGGCCGCGTGGAACGGGACTGCGGATCAACTGCGCGCGGCCGGTCTCGGTGCAAAGACCATCGCACGATTGGTTGCGCTGCGGAGCGATGTTGACATCGACCTGCTGTGGCAGCGTGTGGAATCCCAGGGTGTCAAAATCCTAACCTCGGAGGATGAGGCATATCCCAAGCGGCTGAAGGAGATCGATCAGCCGCCGCCCGTGCTATTTGTCCGCGGCGATTGGTCGCCCGGCGACGAGTTTGCCGTGGCGATCGTCGGGACTCGTCGAGTCACGCCGTACGGACGCCAGATCACAGAGCAACTGTCCGGCTATCTGGCTGCCAATGGAATCACGATCATCAGCGGGCTGGCGCGCGGTGTGGATGAAATTGCGCACTCGGCGGCGCTCTCTGCCGGAGGACGAACTGCTGCAGTCCTGGGCAGCGGAGTCGACCGCATCTATCCGCCGGAAAATCGTGCGCTGGCCGAGAAGATCATTGAGAGCGGCGCGCTACTGAGTGACTATCCGATGGGCACGGCTCCCGAGAGCAGCAATTTCCCTCCGCGCAACCGCATCATATCCGGCCTGGCGATGGCCACGATCGTTGTTGAGGCAGGTGAAACAAGCGGCGCCTTGATCACGTCAGAATTCGCTGCAGAACAGGGCCGCGATGTTTTTGCCGTGCCCGGAAGCATCCTGGCGCCCCAAAGCAAAGGCACCAACAAGCTGATCCAGAATGGGGCCCTGCCGCTGCTGAGCCCGGAGGATGTGTTGCAAGGCCTGCACCTTGGCCGAGCGGGCGAACAACGCGCGGCGCAGCGAGTGCTTCCGGCGGATGAGACTGAAAATCGCGTGATGAATGCGCTCGGAAGCGAACCGATCCACGTAGATGAGATCCGCAATCAGACAGGCTTGGCCGTGGAGAAGGTTTCGGCCGCACTTGTGATGATGGAACTCAAGGGGATGGTCCGTCAAGTTGGGGGAATGCAGTACGTCGCAG
This sequence comes from Chloroflexota bacterium, assembly GCA_043805815.1. Classification (GTDB taxonomy): domain Bacteria; phylum Chloroflexota; class Anaerolineae; order Anaerolineales; family Villigracilaceae; genus Fen-1038. Next base: position 9,643 of record JAZDHO010000187.1, on the reverse strand, counting down.
TGCGTGAGGTACAATCTGGCTACTCTGCCTAGGGACATGACATGCCCAAGCACGATTATGCGATCATAATGGCCGGCGGTGGCGGGACCAGACTGTGGCCGGTATCTCGAAAAGATCGACCGAAACAACTCTTGCCTCTGTTGGGTGAGCAAACACTCCTGCAGAGCACAGTAGCGCGGCTGACGAGTCTATTCCCCGCCGAGCGCGTATTGATCGTCACAGTACGCGAGCAGGCCACCGAGATCCAACGCCAGGTTCCCGAGATCCCAGTGGAGAACTACCTGATCGAACCCACACCGCGCGGCACTGCTTCGGTCGTAGGGCTCGCGGCAATTGTTCTTAAGAAACGCGATCCGCAAGCAGTGATGGCGGTCCTCCCGTCGGACCACTACATACGGGATCAGGACTTGTTCACGTATGTGCTGCGAGAGGCCATGGATGTGGCCCGCAAGGGGTACCTGGTCACTCTGGGAGTCACGCCGGTATCGCCCTCGACGGCGTACGGGTACGTTCAGCAAGGCGGGCCGTTGGACGAGAATCTCAAGTATCCGGTCTATCACGTGGAGCGATTCACCGAAAAACCGGACGACAAGACCGCGCAGTCTTTTATGCGTTCCAGAGAGCACTCTTGGAACAGCGGCATGTTCATCTGGCGGGTGGATGTCATCCTTGATGAGATCCGGCGGCAAATGCCCACGCTCTTTTCGGCTCTCGAGGAGATATCGAGCGCCTGGGGCACGACGGAACAGGAAAACATGCTGCAGTCCGTCTGGCCGCCTCTGAAAGTCGAGACGATCGACTATGGTGTGATGGAGCACGCGCAGCGAGTCGTGGTCGTGCCCGCCGGCGGCCTGGGATGGAGCGACGTGGGTGCCTGGGACACCCTTTTCGAGGTACTGCTCCCCGACATGCGTGGTAACGTGTCCTCCAACGCTCAGCACCTGGCGGTCGAAACCCACAACACACTGGTTTACGGCCACAATGGGGAGCGCCTGATCGTGACGATCGGGATGGACGATACCGTCATTGTCGACACGGGCGATGTCCTGCTCGTCTGCAAGGCCGACCAGGCGCAGAAGGTGCGCGAGGTCGTTGATCACTTGAGGAAACACCACCAGGAAAAATACCTGTAGGCTGGAGTGCGGATGGAAGCTTACTGCATGAAGTGCAAGACCCGAAGGGAGATCAAGGATGCGGCAGCATCTTTTAACGCCAGGGGTTCGCCTGTGACAGTCGGTGTGTGTCCGGTCTGCGCCACGAAGCTGTACCGCATGGGTAGGACGCCGGCGCATGAAGGGCTTACCCCGCCGCCGAGGATCGAGAAGGTCCAAAAGCGCGCTGGAAAACTTGTGATCGTCGAATCCCCGGCAAAGGCAAAGACCGTCGGCCGTTTCCTCGGCAAGGGCTACACGGTCAAGGCCTCGATCGGACATGTCCGCGACCTGCTGCGCTCTCAGCTTTCTGTGGATGTGGACAACAATTTCGAACCCAAGTACCGGGTTCCGAACGAGAAGAAGGGCGTGGTGAAGGAGCTTAGAGGCCTGGCGCGGACCGCCGAAGAGGTCTTCTTGGCGACTGATCCCGACCGCGAAGGGGAATCAATTTCGTGGCACCTCCTTGAAGCTTCGCAGATTGACCCCTCTGTAGCGCGGCGAGTCACATTCCACGAGATCACCGAGCCCGCCATCAAAGAGGCGTTCGCGCATCCGCGGGCGATAGACATGGATCTGGTCAATGCGCAACAGGCCAGGCGCGTGTTGGACCGGCTGGTGGGGTACAGCATCAGTCCGATCCTGTGGGAGAAGGTCCGCAGCCGCCTCTCGGCGGGGCGGGTCCAATCCGTCGCGCTGCGGCTGATCGTCGATCGCGAACGCGAGATCGAGGCGTTTGTTGCGGTCGAGTATTGGACGGTCCATGGGGAGTTCAGGCCGACAGGGCTCAAGTCGACCTTTTTGGCAAAGCTGGTTAAGGTGGACGGCGGAGATGTAAGTCTGCCGAACGAGGAATCCGCCAACAGCCTGGCGGCTCGGCTGCAGGAGGCTTTCCACCGCGTGAGCAAGGTTCGACGGAGCGAACGACGGCGACGGCCCCCGGCCCCTTTCACGACGTCGTCGTTGCAGCAAGAGGCCTCTCGCAAGCTTGGGTTCCCTGCCAAGAGGACAATGGCCCTCGCGCAGGCCCTTTACGAGGGGCAGGACGTCGGCAACGGGGGTTCAACGGGATTGATCACCTACATGCGCACCGATTCACCGCATGTCTCTGACACGGCGCTAAGAGAAGTGCGCGACTTCGTGCTGAAAAGGTTTGGGGCAGACTTCCTGCCGGAACAGGCGCCTGAATACAAGAGCCGGAGCGCCAAGGCCCAAGAAGCGCACGAGGCGATTCGACCCACGTCCGTGCTGCGGGAGCCGGAGTCCATCCGGTCATTTCTCGAACCGGCGATGTACAGGCTCTACAACCTCATCTGGCGGAGATTCGTGGCATCCCAGATGGAAGCGGCAGCCTACGACACCCTGCAGGTGGAAGTGACAGGAGTAGCGGGCGCTCACGAGTACCTGCTTCGTGCCTCGGGTTCGACGATGCGGTTCCCCGGGTTCCTGGCGATCTATGAGGAGGCCAGAAACGAGGACGCCCAGACGGACGAAGACGAGGAGAATGTACAAATCCCGGCTGAGGTGGCAGAGGGTCAGGCGCAGGATCTCGTACGCACAATCCCCGCGCAGCATTTCACCCAGGCGCCGCCGCGCCTGTCTGAGGCGTCGCTTGTGCAAGCTCTGGAAGAGAACGGCATCGGGCGTCCCTCCACCTACGCCCCGATCATATCGACCATCCAGCAACGTGGGTACGTCCAACGCGTGGACAAACGCCTGGCGCCGACGGAGGTGGGTTTTCAGGTTAATGATCTTTTGGTCGAATACTTTCCAGAGGTGGTGGACGTCAAATTCACGGCGCACATGGAGGACGACCTCGACAAGGTGGCGGCCGGCGAGATGAATTGGACCGCAGCCCTGCGCGAGTTCTACGAGCCGTTCAAGGAATTGGTGCGCAAGGCGCAGGCCGAGATCCCCATTACCAAGTCCGGTCCCGAGCCGATCGGCCGCAAGTGCCCTGATGATGGCGGAGAACTGGTGGTCCGCTACGGACGCTATGGGCGTTTCATCTCATGCGGCAATTTCCCGACCTGCAGGTACACGGAACCGTGGCTTGAGAAGATCGGCGTGACGTGTCCGAAGGACGGCGGCGATGTTGTGGAGCGCAAGACCCGCAAGGGCAGGATTTTCTACGGCTGCTCCAACTATCCCGCCTGCGATTTCACGTCCTGGAAGCGTCCAGTGGCGCAACCGTGCCCGAATTGCGGCGGTCTTCTTGTGATGGCGAACAAGCGGCAAGTGCAATGCACGAACTGCGAGAGAACCTACGCGCTCGAGGAAGTGACCCCGGAAGCAGCGCGGGACTGACGCAGTGCATCACGGGTGCCTGTATAATTGCAGCCGGGACGGAATCTTACAAGGAGCCTCCACATGTCATCCGCTCTTGATGTGGTCAAGAAGCAGATAGTCCTGGTCCTGCTGGTGCTTGCAGTGGGAGTGGCTATTGGCGTACCGGTGGGCTGGGCTACGGTCCGAGTGGTCAACACAACGCCGGCGGTGATGCGCGAGGACCTGCAGGAGGACTACCTGCGCATGGCAATCGACTCTTTCCGCGTGAACCGCGATCCGAACCTGGCGGTGCGGCGCTGGGATGCACTTGGCCCCGCAGCCGCCACGATGTTCGTCAGGATCCAGAAGGACCCTGGCGGCATCGATCCGGTCGTCATCGTGGCATATGGCGAGGTCATACAGGCAGTCAAGGGAACGAGTGGGACGGGGGTAACTACCGAAGCTACCGAGCCCCGTATGCCTTCAGCGACAAGCCTCCTTGTTGGAGCAGTTGTCGTTCTGGTGCTGGTTGGCGCCGCCACGGCACTCTTCGTCGTACGGCGGCTGGTAAGAAGGCGCTCGACCGTGCAGATCACGCCAGCGATGGAGGAGCCCCAGCACCAGCGCGAACCTGTGAGGTCCCGCAAGACCAATTTTGAGTCGCTGGGGGTGGCCCCGCCGATCACTCAGAACATGACGACCTATGTTCTGGGAGATGATCTTTACGATGAGTCCTTCAGCATCGACACGGCAAGCGGAGACTTCCTCGGTGAATACGGCGTAGGTGTTTCAGAAACGATCGGAATTGGAGAACCAAAGAAGGTCACGGCGCTGGAGATCTGGCTATTCGACAAGAATGATATCAAGACGGCGACGAAAGTTCTGATGAGCGCCCATGCCTTCGGAGATCCGGGCGTTCGGGGTCGCCTTGAGGCGAAAGGGGAGCTGATCCAGGTTGAGCCGCAAAAGCAGATCATGCTGGAGACAGAAACCCTGCAGCTCTTGGCCACCGTCGTGGATCTGCAATATGGGAATGGAGCCATGCCGGATCTGAGCTATTTTGAGCGCGTGACGCTTGAGCTTGCGATCTGGCGCAAGGCGGGCCGTTAGGCAGGCTCCACGCTGGGCAGCCCGGGCATCTCGCCCGGGCTTTTTTTGTGGCGCACGTCGGTGCAGCATTCACTCGATCTTGAGTATCTTCAACTTGATCGACCCGCCAGGGGTCTCCACCCGGACGACGTCTCCGACCTTGCAACCCGTCAGTGCCCTGCCGATGGGGGATTCGTTGGATATCTTGCCATTGCGAGGATCAGCCTCTTTGGCACCTACAAGGTGATAGGTTTCCGCCGTGGATCTGCCTTCCTGGATGGTCACATGATTTCCAAGCCCCACCGCCTCGGCCGAGGCGTCTTCTTCGATGATGACGGCGTTTCGAATGCTATGCTCGACCTCCTGGATGCGACCCTCCAGGAAGGCCTGATCTTCCTTGGCCTTGTGATAGTCAGCGTTCTCGGAGAGATCGCCCATCTGGATCGCCGAGCGGAGTCGCTTTGCGAGTTCACGGCGGCGCGGTCCCTTGAGGTGGTCGAGTTCGACCTTGAGCTTCGCCAACCCTTCATTGGTTAGATATATGATCTCGGGCATGTGGGCGTCAGGTGGTGGGACCTCGTGCGCTAGGGTTTCACTGACGGGTCGAACAACTTGCGGTGCTCTTCGATGGCAAATCTATCGGTCATGCCTGCGATGTAGTCACAGATTGTTCGGTCCGGGCCGCGTTTTTCGATCGCGGCCTGCATGCCTGCAGGCAGGATCGCCGGTTCGGCACGGTAGGCATTGAAGAGGTCTGCGATTACCCGCTCTGCCTTGACGGCCATGCGCACCACGCGAAAGTGCGAGTACAGGTTCCCGTACAGGAAATCCTTGAGCTCCCGATGACGTCGCTGCAGGTCTTCACCATAGCCAACCAGGTTTGTCTTGAGGCGCTGAATGTCAGCGGGCGATCGGACTCCGCTGGCCCTGAGCCGCCGATCTGTGGCCTGGACCAGGTCAGTAACCATCAACCCGACCAGTTCTCGGACCATGCGGTGCCGCTCCAGGTCAGCCAGTTCTGACCCCTGCCAGTTGAAGGCCTCCTTGAGGATCTCCCAAAGGGCAGTTCCTTCCAACATCTGCGGAGAGATCATCCCCGACCGAAGCCCGTCGTCAAGGTCATGCGTGGTGTAGGCCAGCTCATCTGCGATATTGGCGATCTGCGTTTCAAGGTTGCCGCGCAGCGATGGATCGTAGTCGCCGGCGTCGGCTACGTCGTACTCGGATTCGTGCTTGACCATGCCCTCCCGGACCTCCCAGGTCAGGTTGAGGCCCGGAAATTCCGGATACCGCTGTTCCAGCTCGGTCACGATCCTGAGGGACTGCCGGTTGTGATCGAACCCGCCAGCATCTTTCATCAGGCGGGCCAACGCCACCTCCCCTGAGCGCCCGAAAGGCGCATGGCCCAAGTCATGGGCCATGCAGATCACTTCGACAAGGTCCTCATTGGCACCCAGGGCCCGGGCCAGCGTACGGCCGATCTGGGCGACTTCGAGTGTATGTGTCAAACGCGTGCGGAAGTAGTCGCCCTCGTAGATGATGAACACCTGGGTCTTGTGTTCAAGGCGCCGAAACGCAGTCGTATGCACCACGCGGTCGCGGTCTGGCTGAAATGCCGTACGATATGCGGGTTCATCATCGAGATAGGCCCGGCCCTTGGAATCGCGACTCCGCATTCCATACGGTGCAAGCTCCCTGTCCTCCACCTCTTCGAGGTTCTGTCGTATGAAGAACACTGCGCTCCCTGGAGCGGCCGCCCACGCAGCCCTGCCCGGTTCCAGCCGCCTGTGGGGCGAGTGGGGGTCGAACCCACAAGGTGTTACCACCGGAGGATTTTAAGTCCTCTGCGTCTGCCAATTCCGCCATCGCCCCGGCGAATTCAATTGTAACGCAAGACGAGAATCGAATTCCTGGAAGCGAGCGTGGCCCCGCCGCGGCATTGAGGAGGGCTGCTATCGGGATCGATCCGCGTTCCGGACGCGGGCTCCCCTCACATCCGCCACAAGGAACGGCAGATACAACAGCAGACACGTGACCAGGCCGATCAGTTCCATGAAGCCAACATAGTATGGCCACGCCGGTAAGAGATCCAACAGGCTGGACGTCGCCGGCTTGGCGTTCAGCATGAGATAGTTGCTGCCCAGGGCAAGGTTGACAAGGAAGATCGCGAGCAGGTACACGTTGGTGCCAATCACGACGCGCTTGAACGATTGCCATGTGGGGCGGAAGCCCTCCACAATCGTCATGTAGATGGGCGCTGAAAGCAGCAGACCGTGTGATATAAACGTCTGGAAGAATCGAAAATGCGGGAAGCCGTAGCGGCCAAGATCAGGCGTCGCCAGATACTGCAGCGCGCCGCCTATGCCCAGGAAATAGGCGAACTCGTAGATGCGAAAATCGTTGCGCACGAGCATGAGGCCTGAGAGCCAGATCAGGATGCTGCAGGCATTCAGCGGCAGCATGGTCTGGGCGGTCCATGTGCCCATTGCCACGTTCCACAGGTGCCACGATGCCTCTGCCCCCCACAAGACGATCGCCAAGCCCAGCCTTACGGCGGACTTCGCCCGCGCCGATGCATGCCTGAACGCCATCAGGGCGATGTTGAGCGTCAGGATCACGGCCAGCGCGCCGATGTGCGCCGGCCCAAGGCTGGCGAAAGCAGGTCCGGCAAAATCGACAGAGAAGAACTCAGACATGTTTGACGCGCACTGCGGGCCGCCGCAGCGCGCTTTTCTTGTCAGGCGGCTGCGTGAAGACTGGATCGATCTCGCCTGCGCAGGCGATGCAGCAAGTACACTGCCAGGATAAACAGGCAGATCGCGTTGAATTGGTGCAGCAACGAAAGCGCGGCATCGACTCCGGATGCAACCACCGCAATGCCCAGACCGATCTGAAGCACACCCAATGCGAAGATCAATCTTAGAGCTGCACGCAATCCTGGATCCAGCCGCACCTGACCGATGAGGCCGCAGGCGACGATGGCAACGATTAGCGCGGCAACGGCCAGCCAGCGATGGACGAACGCTATGGTCAGCGGCGCGGCGATGAAATTGAGCAGGGGCGGCTCCGTCTGACTCACGAGGCCCTGTGGAATCCAGCGGCCGAGCATCAGCGGCCAGGTGTTGGAAACGTTGCCCGCCTTGAGTCCTGCGGTGAACGCGCCGTATGTGATCTGCACGAGCAGGACGGCCGCGGCGGAAAGTGCTGCCTTGCTGGCCACCGACCAGCGTGCTCTTCTCCCCGCGCCATTGAAGCCATGGTGGTGACCCAGAACCGTCCACACCGAGAGGCCGATCAGCGAAACTGCCAGAAGGAGATGCGCGGCCAGCAAGTAGTGACTAACTGACGGGCGTTCCACCAGCCCGGAGGAAACCATGATCCATCCCATGAGAGCCTGGGACAAGAATAGGAACCCCATGATGAAGTACACCGTCGACTCTTTCCAGGGAATGCGGCCGATACACAGAAAAACCAAGAATGGCACGGCGAATACCAGACCAGCAATCCGTGCGATTAATCGATGGAACCACTCAATCAGGAAGATCTCCTGGTAATCGCCCTGGGTCATATCCTTATTGATCTGGCGATACTCCGGGGTGCCCTGGTACTTGGAGAATTCGGCCTCCCACGCCTGCTGCGTCATCGGTGGAACGGCGCCGTTGAGCGGATTCCATTCCACGATCGAGAGGCCTGAGCGTGTGAGCCGCACAAATCCCCCGTAAACGACCAAGAAGACGGCGAGGGATCCAAAGATGGCAATCCATATCATGACGACGCGGTCTTGCGTACGGGGCATGAACCCTCCGGCGAGCCGATGGCCTCGCGATTATAGCATTCCCGTTTTTCGGGGCGGTGCCGTGCCGGACGCGCAAGAAGTGAAAGCCTCTCGGTCAGTCCAGCGCTTGGTCAGGCCCGGGAATATCCAGGCTGCTCATCATCATCTGCATCCGTCCGACGTGCGAGCCTTTCCAGTAGATCTGCGCGCATGAGGGGCAGATTCGGAATTCATCGAAGTAGAGTCGTGTCAGCGGTTCAAGTCGATCACTCACGGCCTGCTTCTCGATTCCCTCGAGCACGGCGTTACATCGGATGCAGCGGCGAAACGGGCGAGTCCACTTCCGCAAGCCGAAATGGCGAGTCACCTCGTGCAGCTGCGGGGTGGGATGGAGGGCGCGGACAAGGTAGCCCTTGGATATCGTCTTGCGCATAAGCAAACGACGATCGCGGGTGAGGAGAATGCGGTCTTCATTGACAGCCAGATCCGCCAATTCTGAGTCCAACCAGTCGCTCCGATACGCGCAGTCGAAGCCCAGCATGCGGAGGCGAGCATTGAGGCGCCCCAAGTGCCCGTCAATGACGAAGCGGGGCTCCTCAAGGGGCGTGGCGTCCCGGGCGCCCTGCACTTGTACGTCATCGCCTTCGCGGACGAGATATGCCAATCCAGAGGGTATGCCGTTGACGACGATGGCTCCCACCTCGGTGTGCGGAATACCCAGTGCCTCTATGAGATGCTTGGCTGACTGCGGACCGGCGAAGCAATAGATACCGGTGGAGCGCCGCCAGCTTCTGGGAAGCAGCTCCTCGAGATCAGCGCCAAACCGGAAAATCGCGGCCTTCACTCTCTGGAGTGTAGACCCTCTTAGCCCAAAATGCAATCACCCAGGCGGCGTGTGTCTGCTCGGCCGGTTGTCCGAGACCATACGAAGAACCACAACCGGCGCCGATCATTGGATCAGACGCCGGTTCGGTTGTACTCCAGTGCGGTCCCGACGGGATTCGACCCCGCGATCTCGGCCTTGACAGGGCCGCATGTTAAGCCGCTACACCACGGGACCCTTTTTTGGCGCGGCGAGTGTATCATGCGCACCGCGCGGTGTCAAGCAATTGTATAGGTTACGGACATTTTAGACATTTGCCCTTGGGAGAGCAGGAAAGCCAGGGGGGTCTGGTTTCCCAAGGCGGCATGGACCCGCTGGGTATTGTAGAACCAGAGGTAGTCGCCGAGGTGGTGGAGGAATTCCTGTGGGCGGCGGATTGAGTCCTCATGCACCTGGATGAACTCTTCCGAGAGGGTGCGCTGGTAGCGTTCGATACAGCCGTTGATGCGCGGGCAGCGGGGATAGCTCCAGTGATGG
>JAZDHO010000186.1:0-24273 GCA_043805815.1 Chloroflexota bacterium | reverse complement strand
TGCGCCCTTCCTCGCGGCGGACAGCGACCCCGCCTCCGTCCCGCCGGCGGCCGGCGTTCCGTTTCCCGGATACGAAGCCACCGATGAAAGTCTGTTCGAGAACTACTACCGATCCGTCACCGACCTGTTGAGCGCCACCGCACCCGACCAGTTCCAGCCCACCCTGACTTCGCTCGACGCGCTAATCCAATCCTTAGACGTATCCCCGTAAGGAGGCGAGATGCCCTTCTATCACCGGCTCGGCCGAATACCGCACAAGCGCCACACACAGTTCAAGAAAGCGGATGGGAAACTGTATCGCGAGGAGCTGATGGGGCTGGAAGGCTTTTCCAGCCTCCAGTCCCTGCTGTATCACCACTTTCTCCCGCCGCGCGTGACCAAGACCGAGGACCTGGGCTCGCACAAGCCGGAGGTAGTGGACTTCGGTCCGATCCAGCATCGGGCATTCAAGACGGCCGAGGCTCCGGCGGGAACCGACCCGGTCTCGGCGCGCATCCCGCTGATGAGCAACAGCGACGTCACCTTGGGCATCTGCCGAGCCACCAAGAGCATGGATTATTTCTATCGGAACGCGCAGGCTTACGAGACCTGGTGGGTGCACGAGGGCCGCGGCACGTTGAAGACCCAGTTCGGGAATCTGCCTTTCCACGAGGGCGACTACATCGTCATCCCCTTTGGGACAACCTGGCAGATGCTGCTGGAAACGAACGAGGTGCGCTGCTTCACCATCGAAAACCCATCCCAGCTTGAACCCCCCAAGCGCTACCGGAACGAGTTCGGCCAGATGCTGGAACATGCACCATACTCGGAACGCGACATCCGCGTGCCCGAAGCGCTTGAAACGCACACAGAGCGCGGCGCCTTCGAGGTACGCATCAAGGTGCGCGATCACCTGACCCGCCATGAACTTGACCACCACCCCTTCGATGTTGTAGGCTGGGACGGTTACTTGTATCCATGGATATTCAACATCAGTGATTTTGAACCCATCACGGGCCGCGTCCACCAGCCTCCGCCTTCCCATCAGTGCTTCCAGGGACACAATTTTGTCGTCTGTTCTTTCGTGCCGCGCTTGTTTGACTACCACCCGGAAGCCATCCCCGCGCCCTACAATCACTCAAACGTGAATTCGGACGAGGTGATCTACTACGCCGAAGGCAGCTTCATGTCGCGCAAGGGCATCGAACGATACGATATCAGCGTGCACCCGTACGGCTTGCCGCATGGCCCACAGCCAGGGATGACCGAGGCCTCAATCGGCAAGAAGGACACGAACGAATTGGCGGTGATGGTGGATACGTTCTACCCATTGCATCTCACCAGGCAGTCACTGGCGCTGGAGAAGAAGGAATACATGGCCAGCTGGCTTGAGGGCGACGGACAATGATCCACGGCAAATCCGGAGGCACAATGACAGGTCAGCTCAAGAAATTCGCGGCCCTGGCGACAATCCTGCTATTGACGGCGTGCACACTGCCGGGGATCCAGGCGCAACCAAGCTTGTCCCCGATCGATCAGGCTTCGACCATCGTGGCCGGGACCTTGCAGGCCGCAGGCGTTTCCACCTCATCAGCAGCCAGCGGCGTAACCCCATCAGTCACCCCTGCACCCGCCACCCCCACCACCAAACCGAGCCTGTACATCAACACGAACGGCGCCAGATGCCGCAGCGGTCCCGGCCCCAACTTCCAGGAGATCGCCTCATACAACACCGGCACGACCGTGGACCTGATCGCCAAGGACACAGCTGATGGATACTGGCTGGTCAAGGACCCGAGCAGCGGCAACAGTTGTTGGGTGCAGGTGCAGGACGCCAGCCCGGGCGGCAGTTTTGAGCTGCTACCGGAGATCACACCGCAGGCGGTCTCGCAGAGCGCTCCCGGACGACCGAGCCGCGGGAACTGGAATTACAGTTGTGACAACACAAGTCTGACTATGTTGCTGGGGTGGAATGCACCGACGGGCACGGTGAATGGTTACCGTGTGTATCGGTTCGGGACTTTGCTGACGGATCTCCCGGCCAGCACGACGTCGTACCAGGAAACCGTCCCCTTTACCTATGGGTCAAACATGAACTACGCCGTGGAGGCCTACAACGATGCCGGGGCAGGGCAGCAGGTGATCTGGGATTTCAACTGCCCGTAGACAAACAAAGGGTGCCGGACTGGATTCAAATCCAGTGAATGATAGTGAAGGTCCCTCCCCTTGGCGGGACCTTCCTCTATTCTTCCAGGGCTTCCCGAGCCTTCTTGGACTGCTTTCCGCGCTCATCCGAGTTGAGGATCCGCTTCCGGATGCGGTATGACTCTGGGGTCACCTCCAGCAGTTCGTCGTCTGCCAGGTACTCGATTGCCTCATCCAGGCTCATGTCGCGGGGAGGCGTTAGGCGGATTTCCATGTCGCCGCGTGAAGCGCGCACATTGGTCAGATGCTTCTTGCGGCAGACATTGATTGGAATGTCGCGCCCGCGGCTCGCCTCGCCGACCACCATGCCCTCATACACCGCCACGCCCGGACCGTAGAAGAGCGTGCCGCGTTCTTCCGCGGACTTCAGCGCGTAGGCGGTCGTGTCGCCGGCCTCCATCGCCACGATCGAGCCGGAACTGCGCGTCCCCATCGGTCCGGCCATCTCGTCGTATCCGTGGAACACGGTGTGCATCACGCCCGCGCCGCGCGTGCTTGTCAGGAACTGATAACGGAAGCCCAGCAGGCCGCGCGTGGGCGCGATGTAGGTGATGCGCGTCATGCCCTGCCCTGCATCCTGCATATGCATCATCTGCCCGCGCCGCGCCCCGAGCATTTCAACGACGACGCCGACGGTTTCGTTGCTCGTCTCAATATGCACTTCCTCGTACGGTTCGAGGAGCGATCCGTCTTCGGCCTTCTGGAAGATGACCTCAGGCCGCGAGACCTGGAACTCGTAGCCCTCGCGCCGCATGTTCTCGATCAAGATCCCCAGGTGCAGTTCACCGCGCCCGGACACCAGAAACGTCTCGGCCGAGTCCGTCTCTTCGACGCGCAGGGCAACATTGGTGCGCAGCTCTTCGAAAAGGCGCTCGCGCAGCTTGCGCGAAGTACCCCATTTCCCCTCTTTGCCGGAGAAGGGCGATGTATTGACGCCAAAGGTCATGCGAACCGTCGGCTCTTCGACCTTGATGGTCGGCAGCGCTGTTGGGTTTTCGGGATCGGCCAGGGTCTCACCGATGGCTATGCCCTCTAGGCCCGCAAGGGAGATGATCTCGCCGGCGCAGGCCTCCTCGATCTCGACCTTGTTCAGCCCTTGAAAGGTGTAGAGATACCGCACCGTCTCCGGAAGAGTGCGTCCATCCAGGGTCAGCCGCGTGAGCTTTTGGCCTGCCCTGATCGTGCCCGCGAAGACCCGGCCGACGGCGGTCACGCCGCGGTAGTCGTCGTATCCCAGGGTGGTAACGAGCATCTGCAGCGGCGCCTCCGCGTCGACGCGCGGCGCGGGAATGTGCCGAAGGATGATCTCAAAGAGCGGCTCAAGATCAGGTCCAAGATCGGGAGTGAGGCCGGCCTGGCCGGTGGTCGCCTGTGCATAGATGATCGGGAAGTCGGCCTGCTCCTCGGTTGCGCCAAGCTCGATGAACAGATCGAACGTCTCGTTGAGCACGCGTGCGGGTTCGGCATCCCGACGATCCACCTTGTTGATCACCACCACGGCTTTGTGCCCCATGGCCAGGGCCTTCTTAAGCACGAAGCGCGTCTGCGGCATGGGTCCCTCGGCGGCATCCACCAGCAGCAGCACGCCGTCCACCATGTTCATCACGCGCTCGACCTCACCACCGAAATCGGCGTGGCCGGGCGTATCGACGATGTTGATCTTCACCTGCTGGCCCGTCACCGGGTCGAGGATCGAAATGGCGGTGTTCTTGGCCAGGATCGTGATGCCGCGCTCGCGCTCAAGTGCGTTGGAGTCCATCACGCGCTCCGCGACCTGCTGATTCTCGCGGAATGTGTGAGCCTGCCGCAGCAGGAAATCCACAAGCGTGGTCTTGCCGTGGTCCACGTGGGCGATGATCGCGATGTTACGGAGGTCGGTTCTTTCTTTTCGCATGGTTGTGCACCCCCACCCGGCACAAAAAAGCCCCAGCCGGAGGGCCGAGGCTCACTGGGAAGGGTCGGCATGCAGGCACAATAGTATCAGAGGGCTTGCCGTTTGAGAAGGGCAGCATCGTCCCCGCATGGATGCGGGCGTGCGCTTGGACGGCGCCCGCTGCCCGGCCGCCCCACAATCCGCCGACCCATGCTGCACTCGGTGGCGCAGCCAAGACTCCCGCCGGCCTACCCGCGTGCCAGCTGGGAGTACGCAAGTCTGGCGAAACCTGCCCGAACCCTACATCGTGGGCGAGTCCAGGGGCGTTACTTTGCGCCCGCCGTAATCCTCGCTGTCCGGACTGACATCAGACTCGGCCGGGATGGTGGGCGCGCCCTCTGCGCCGTCCAACAATGTTATGCGTCGCGTCGACAAGGTCCTCGATGCGGAGCCCAATAGCCGGATCCTGTCGCCGGCGCGCGCATCGGCATCCACATCATCGTGCGGGTCATCCGCCAGATCCAGAAGCTTGATCTTGACCTTCTTTCCGAGGTCCTCGGGCGGCAGATCGCGACTCGGACTTCCCTCGGGCCAGTCGAGCAGCTTGACCTTCATCTTCCGGGTCAGCTTGTCATGGGCAGGATCCTCCTTCACAGTGCCATCAGCATTCAGCACCTCGAGCACGAGGATCGCCAGGTGATTGTGTTCCACGGCATAGGAAATGCGCCAGTCACCGGCCTGGATCTGGTACAGGTGCGGGTATTCGAGGGGCCGCTGCTCACCCCCGGATCGCATGGACCCGGAGGCTTCATAGACCTTGAGGCGCGCATTCGTCTCTTCAAGTTTGATAGACACATGAGTCTCCTGCTGCGTCTTGAGGCACACGATCAGCCAACAGCCGATTCAGTATACGGGCTGTTGCAGGCGATCTCCATCCCCCATTGAGCCCGGTCCCCGGGCTTTCCGGCTGCCGGCTTTCCGGTGAGACTCACGCGTTGAGTGTGCAGACTAGCACTTATGCGCCAGAGGGCCCTTACAGCAGGGAATCGATTGCAGTTACAATTGCATCCAGAGGAGACGGAGTATGAAATCCAGACGCATTATCGTTGCCCTAAATGCCCTGTTGATCGCTGCGTTGGCCTGCACCATCGGCCAGGCCCCGGCCGCGGACGGACCGGATCTGCCCGCGACCATCACCGCGCAAGCGCTGACGCTGCAGGCGCCGACTCAGACACCCGGTCCGCCAACGGACACTCCCACCCCTGCCGCAACAAACACGCCGACCGTCCCGCAGGTGAGCGTCAGCTCGGCGACCAACTGCCGCACCGGACCCAGCGTAGAGTACGACCTGCTCTGGACCATGCAGCCGGGCAGACCGCCGAAGTCGTCGGCAAGCACACGCCCAGTGGTTACTGGATCATCAAGTATCCAAATGGGCAATGCTGGCTCTGGGGTCAGTATGCGACCGTGAGCGGCAACATCGGCTCTCTGCCGGAGTATCCTCAGCCGCCCACACCCACTCCATCGAATCCCGCCGCGCCGTCGAACTTCCAAGCCAGCACGTCTTGCAGCCCCACGGGACTGATCTTCGTGAAGAACTTGCACGTCGAACTCACTTGGACCGACAATGCGACCAACGAGGAAGGCTATCGCGTATACCGGAGGGACGAGCTGGTATACACTCTTAGCGCCAATTCGACCGGCGTCGAGGATGATACGACCATCTCGATTATCATTCTGGCTACCCCTGTTCCGGGTACGCCCCCCGGTGTGAAGTATTCCATCAGGGCCTTCAACGGCAGCGGGAATTCGGAGTGGAGAGAGCTCTACGCCCAGTGCCCATAGCCACCGAGAACAAAAAGAGCCCTCGCGGTGTTCCGCGAGGGCTCTTTTTGTTCTCTCGTGCTGCGCTGCCTGGTTCGGTGTCTCTGGCGGTCGAAAGAAACCTCCTCGTGCAGCCCGGCGAGGCAGGTGCCGGGCGATCGTCGTAGCGGATCTGAGCTACGTACCCTCTTCCCAGGAACTAAGGTACTTGAGCTGTGCATCGGTGAGCTTGTCGATCTTCACGCCCATGGCTTCCAGCTTTATCCGGGCGATCTCGGCATCGATCTCAGCCGGCACAGAGTAGACGCGCTTTTCGAGCGTCTTGGCGTTCTTCACCATGTACTCAGCGGCCAGCGCCTGGTTGGCAAAGGACATGTCCATCACCGACGCCGGGTGGCCTTCGGCGGCAGCCAGGTTGATGAGGCGTCCCTCGCCCAGAATGTTGATCTTGCGGCCATCCTTCGTCGTGTACTGCTCCACGAAGGGCCGCACCAGATTGGGCTTGCCGGTGGACATCTTCTCCAGCGCAGGGATATTGATCTCCACATTGAAGTGGCCCGAATTGGCGACGATGGCGCCATCCTTCATCACCGCAAAGTGCTGCCCGTCGATCACGTTGATATCCCCGGTCACGGTGCAGAAGATATCGCCGATCTTGGCCGCCTGCGGCATCGGCATGACCTCGTAGCCGTCCATCATGGCTTCGAGGGCCTTTAGCGGGTCCACCTCGGTGACGATCACGAGGGCGCCCATGCCGCGGGCCCTCGACGCCAGGCCGCGTCCGCACCAACCGTAGCCCGCCACAACAAACCTCTTGCCCGCCAACAGGACGTTCGTGGCGCGTACAATGCCATCGATCGTCGATTGTCCCGTCCCATAGCGGTTGTCGAAGAGGTGCTTGGTCAACGCATCGTTGACGGCAATGACGGGAAACTGCAGCATCTTGTCCGCCGCCATGGCGCGCAGGCGGATCACGCCCGTGGTCGTCTCCTCCGTCCCGCCTATGATCTCAGGCAGCAGCTCGCGCCGTTGCTTGTGGATCGTGGAAACCAGGTCTGCTCCATCGTCCATCGTCATGTGCGGCTTATGGTCAAGCGCCGCGCTGATGTGTTTGTAGTACGTCACATTGTCTTCGCCCTTGATGGCAAAGGTGGGGATCTCATACATGTTGACCAGCGCCGCGGCCACATCGTCCTGCGTGGACAGTGGATTGGAGGCGGTCAGGACCAGGTCGGCCCCGCCATCGTGCAACGCTCGCGCCAGGTTGGCCGTCTCAGTCGTCACATGCAGGCACGCCGAAAGGCGCACACCCTTGAGCGGCTTCTCTTTCGTGAACCGCTCGCGGATCTGGCGCAACACGGGCATCTCCCGTTCGGCCCAGTCGATCCGGCGGCGGCCGCCTTCAGCCTGATTGATGTCCTTGATATCGTAGTTCTCGCTCATCTTCGCTGCTTTCCTTTCGCTGAGCAGGGGCAGGCTACTTCAGGAACTGATCCAGCTTGCCCTTGTCGTCAAAATGCCGTCTGAAGCGCTGCACGAACTCGGACCTCGTGAATGAATGGCTCTGCGGTCCGCGGCGCTCGAGGCAGTACACAGCCGCCAGGGCGCCCACCTCGCCGCACAGCGTCCAATCCCAGCCGTGGCTGTAGGCTGCCAGGAATCCGCCTCGAAAGGCGTCCCCAACACCGGTCGGGTCAACGATCTCGCGTTCGGGCACCGTTGGGATGAAATACTCCTGGCCGCCCGTATACAGATGTGCGCCGTCCTTGCCCCGCGTTACCACCAGCGTCTTCACATGCTTCAAGACCTCCGGCAGATCTCGGCCGGTCTTCTTGGCGATCAGACCGAACTCGTAGTCATTGCAGAACAGGAAGTCCGCGCCTTCCATATCGCGGGCCAATTCGGCGCCTTCGAGTCGCAGCACTTGCTGGCTGGGGTCGTAGAGATACGGAATACCGAGTTCGCGGCACTCGGCCGGGAATTTCATCATTGCCTCCGGCGCGCTGGGCGATACAACCACGAGGTCGGGCTTTTTCGGCAGGTCCTTCAGAGACTGGATCGCTGAGTGTCCCATGGCGCCCGGGTAGAAAGAAGCGATCTGAGCGGAGGCGCGATCCGTGGTGGCAAAGTACGAGGCCGTGAATTCGCCGGGGATGACTTGCATGAGGGCGGTGTCGACGCCCTTCGAATCCAGCCAGGCCCGGTATTCCCCGAAGTCCTCCCCCACCGTCGCCATGACGCGCGGTTTTTCGCCAAGCAAGGCCATGGTATAGGCGATGTTGGGCGCGATGCCGCCGCGCGCTTTGGCCATCGAGTCGACGAGAAATGAAAGGCTGATCGAAGTGAGTCTCTCGGGCAGGATCTGCTCTGAGAACAGGCCCGGAAAGGTCATCAGGTAGTCGTACGCAACCGAGCCAGTAAGGAGGATGTCCATGGTCCCTCACCCGCGCACGGCAGACGGACTACTTCCAGCATGCCATGATGCGCAGGAAAAGGCGTGGCGCCGAGCGCCACGCCAGTATCAAGCGTCCTGAGTCTAACATGCCGCGTCAATATTGTCGAGAAATTCGGGGGAGCAGTGTGGCGCGATCGTACGCGCTCTGCGCACTCGAGCACTCGCATCGGACATGCAGCACATGCTTGCTTGACACCCTTCACTGTTGCCTTTATAAGGATGTAATGCTCAAGCCCCTGCGCGTGACGCTTGCTGTCGCGCTGCAACTCGTATTGGCGGGCTGCAGCCTGTTCCCTTCGGCTCCAGCTACTGCGCCAGAGATCACGACTGTTCCGGCCCTCACCATGGATCCAGCCGCGGCGGAGATGGCAACACCGACGGAGACGCCGGTGCCGATCGTCCGCGTCACCAGCGGCGACCGGGCGCTCTTCAACGGCGACTACGAGGCGGCCGTGCAGGAGTTCACTGCGGCGGCAGCCAACACCGATGATCCCGGTGTCCTCGCTGCAGCGCTCTGGGGCTTGGGCCGCGCCCAATACTCGGATGGGCGCTACGATCCGGCGATCGCCACTCTCCAACAGCTGGCATCGGAATTCCCGGATTCACCGTACGCTGCTCCGGCACGATTCCTGGAGGGGCGGTGTCTCTCGGCCACGCGGCGCCATGTTGAGGCGGCTTCCGCTTATGCCGCCTACATCATCTCGCGGCCCGGCGTGCTGGATTCATACGTGTTCGCGCTGCGCGGCGACGCCCTGACCGAGGCCGGCGACCATGCAGGCGCCCTTGATGCGTACACTGCTGCGCAGGCCGCGCCCCACCTGGATGACGCACAGGCGCTGCAGATCAAGATCGCCCAAACCCACGCGGCTCTCGGCAATACAGACACCGCCATCGGGCTGTACGACACAATTGCAGCCAATACCACCAACGACTTCATCCGGGCGCAGACGGACTACCTTGCGGGGCAGGCGTATCTTGCCTCGCAACGATCAACGCAAGCCCACGAGCGCTTCCAGCATTCTGTCGAGAATTATCCCGTCTCATCCTATTCATACCTGGGACTGGTCGAGCTGCTCGACGCCGGCATTGCGGTCAGCGATCTGGACCGCGGGTTGACGGATTATTTTGCGGGAGTCCACGACAAAGCACTCGAGGCGCTCAACCGTTACATCGCCGGCAATCCGGGCAACGACGGAACCGCGTACTACTATCGCGCCCTGAGTCTGGATCGGCTGCAGCAATATCAGGAAGCAGTGGATGCATACACCTATTTCCTGCAGAACTTCGCAGCGCATCCAAAATGGACGGACGCTTGGTTCCAGAAGTCGACCATCGAATGGATGAATCTGGATCGGTATCCCGAGGCGGCGCAGACGCTGCTCGACTACGTCAAGGCGGCACCGACCGCCTCCGATGCGCCGGAAGCCCTGCTGACTGCCGCCCGCATACTGGAACGCGACGGCCGCTTCGACGATGCGGCCATCAACTGGCGGCGGGTCGGGGACGAGTACCCCACGTATGAATTGGCCGCCACGGCGATGCTGTTCGCCGGCATCATGCAATACCGTCAGGCCGATCCCCAGGCCGCCCTCCCCCTGTTCGACCGCAGCCTCGTTCTGGCCGCCACCGCCGAGGACCAGGCGCGGGCTCACCTGTGGATCGGCAAGGCGCGTAAAGAACTGGGCAACCAGGGCGAGGCACGGAACGCCTGGCAACTCGCCCAAAGCGCTGATCCCGGCGGCTACTACAGCGAACGCGCCTCCGATCTGCTGAACGACCGCGCGCCGTTTGCTCCCGCCGCCCAAAGGAACCTCGAGGTTGATCTTGCGGCCGAGCGCCAGGCGGCCGACTCGTGGATGCGTCTGGCATTCAGCCTGCCACCGGAGACAGATCTTTCCGGACTGGACAGCCTCGCCGCTGACCCTCGTCTGATCCGGGGCCGCGAGTTGTGGAATCTCGGCCTGTATGACCAGGCGCGCCTGGAGTTCGAGGACTTGCGTGCATCGATCAGCTCGGATGCCGTTCTGACATATCGGCTTTCCAACTACCTGATGGAGCTGGGCCTGTACCGCTCGGGTATCACGGCGACGCGCCAGGTGCTGACGCTGGCCGGACTGCAGGATCAGCAGTCATCCATGCGCGCACCGCCCTACTTCAGCCACGTACGCTTTGGCCTCTATTTTCGGGACCTGATCCTCCCCGCGGCCGAGCAAAATGGATTGGACCCACTGTTACTCTTCAGCGTCGTGCGACAGGAGAGCCTGTTTGAGGGCTTCGTCAGCTCCACGGCGGGTGCCCGCGGGTTGATGCAGATCATTCCCGCGACCGGCGCGGCCATCTCGAGCCAATTGGGCTGGCCGATCAACTTTGAGCCCGATGACCTATACCGCCCCAATGTCAGCGTCGCTTACGGTGCCCACTACCTTTCGAGTAATCAACGGCTGCTTGGCGGTGACCTGTATGCCGCCCTGGCTGCCTATAACGGCGGGCCGGGCAACGCCGCCGCCTGGCAGGACCTCGCGCAGGGCGATCCAGACCTCTTCCTCGAGACCGTCCGCGCCCAGGAAACCCGCGATTACATCCGCAGGATCTACGAGATCTTTGTTATCTATCGACGACTGTACGGGCCGGCGTCGTAAGGGCTCAAGCAAGACGGCCGGGCCGAGTCGGAAGCCTGGCGCTCAGGCTGCGGTGACCGCCTGAAGAGTCGACGGCAACAGGCGCGCCGCCTCCTCCACCTGATCGGTGGAGCAAGAAAAGGCGAACCGTATGTGCCCGGCGCCGGCAGCGCCGAAGGCCGAACCGGGTGACGACCCGATCCCCGCCTTGTCGATCAAGTAGTTCGTCATCGACCAATCATCCCGTTGGCCGCCGTAGCCCGGCCAATCGGGCTGGATGCGCGCCCACAGATAGAACGCACCGCCCGGTTTGAAGGCCCGCACATAGGGCGCCTCCTCGAGGGCAGCAAAGAGGATGTCGCGCCTCTTCTCGTACTCCGTGGCCATCTCGTGCGTGAAACCCTGGGGGCCATTCAGGGCTGCGGCCGCGCCGTATTGCGCGATCGAGTTGACTCCATTGATCGTGCAGCGCACGAGCTTCTTCATGCGATCCAGGAAGAGCGGCTGGCTCACGACCACGTAGCCCAGGCGCAGCCCGCTCATGGCATACGTCTTGGAGAGGGAGAAGACGCTGATGGTCCTGTCCTGCGCCCCGGGCAGCGAGCCGAGACTGACGTGCTTCTGGCCATCGAAGATCACATGTTCATACGCCTCGTCGCTGACAAGGAACAGGCCGCGCCGTTCGGCAATGGCGGCAATGACTTCCAGCGTATCGCGGCGCGCCACCACGCCAATGGGGTTCTGCGGCGTATTGATGAAGATCGCCCGGGTGCGCTGCGTCACGGCCGCTTCGATTTCCGCCGGCTCGTACTGGTAGCCGTTCTCCAGCCGCAGGCGGACGGGAACGGGTCTGCCGCCCGCAAGGCGGATGTTCTCGGCGATCTCGGTCCACATCGGGTCCGGAAGGATGACCTCATCACCCGACTCGAGCAGAGAACGGAAGATGATGTACAGCCCGTGCATGCCGCCATTGCTGACAACAACGTGATCGGCACTGGGCACCCTCAAACCGTTCTCGGACGTCACCTTCCGAAAGATGGCCTCGCGCAGCGACGGAATGCCTGTGGAGGCCGTGTAGTGCGTCAGTCCGTCACGCAGGGCCTTCTCCATCGCCTCGCGCGCTTGCAGGGGGATATCGAAGGATGGGTCGCCCGACTCCAGCCGCAGGACTTTGCGTCCGCGAGCCTGCTGCTCCAGAAGTCGGTCGCGCACCTGCACGATCGCCCCCAGTGAGACCTGGTCCACAATGTTCGTCATTCACCCTCCCGATCCGCGACGCTTCAAATTCGGCGGATTATGCCATAGGTGCCCGCATTGGGCAAGCGAAAAGACGCCCGCCCGCTCGATTCCGTAGCGGGCGGCCGTCGTATCCACGAGACGTGGTTGTCAATCCAGGTTGACGAGGATGCGTTCGTGCAGCGTCGCCGCGTCCATGCCGACGATCGAGATCAGCTTGTCGCGCCCGGTCGTTCCGGCCACGATCTCGATGCTCGACCTGGCGACATCCAGGACCTTGGCCAGGAACGCGATGAGCTTCTCATTCGCCTCGCCATCCACGGGGGCCGCGGTCAGTTGGATCTTGACCGTACCGTCGCTCAGCACTCCGGCGATCCGATTGCGACTGGCGCGGGGCGTCACACGAACAGCCAGCGCCGAGCCGGATCTTCCATTGTGCAAGCGGTGTGTTCGCCCGGCCACATGAACCTCATCTCAATGACAGAATGACCATGTTCAGAATCCGCGCGGACAGGACGATCAGGATGATCAGGATCATGGGGCTGAAGTCGATCAGCCCGGTCATGGGAAGCATGCGCCGTATCGGTGCAAGCAGCGGCTCCACGACCCGGTCGAGGGCTTCCCGCACCGGATGATAGGGCACCAGGATCCAGGAAGCGATCACCCAGACGAAGATCAGGACGGTCAGTACGTTGGCGGTGAGGCTGATCAACTGCGCAAGCAACAGTAGGCTCATGGTGGCTCCCATGCAGATCGTGGTCCCAAAATGGCCTCCCCGATTCGCACCAGCGTGGCGCCTTCCTCAATCGCCACGGCGAAGTCGGCGCTGGTACCCATGGAAAGCTCGGCCCATTCAGCCTTCGGTATCCTGGCGCCCAGGAAGTCCTGCAGCTTGCGCAGACGGCGAAAGTAGATGCGCGCATCTTCAGGAGCGCTGGAAAGCGGCGGCATGGTCATCAGGCCCCGGACCTTGAGGTTCGGACATCCGGCAATCGCCTCGACATCGTCGAGCAGCACGGGCCATGCCGATTCTTCCGAGGCTGTCCAACCGTGCTTTTCAGCCTCGCCGCCCACGTTGAACTCCAACAGCACCGGGAGCTCGCGCCCAATTTCCGCCGCGAGCCGATCCAGGCGTTCCGCCAGCCTCAGCGAATCCAGGGAGTGAAGCAAGTCAAAGTTCGGCGCCACGAGCTTCGCCTTGCGTCCCTGAACGTGGCCGATCATGTGCCATTCTACACCGGGGGGCGCGGTCGGCTTCTCCTGGAGCGCTTGGATCTTCCGCACGGCTTCCTCGGCATAGTTTTCCCCCAGGATGTGGATGCCGGCATCGATCGCGGCCTCGACCACCCGGTAGGGCTGCGACTTGGTCACCACAACCAGCCGTACCGCATCAGGGGAGCGTCCTGCGCGCCGTGCCGCTGCCGCGATGGCTTCCAGCACTTGCGTGTGCCTGTCCCGGATCGAGGCAATCAGGTCCGAGGTTCGGTCAATCATACGGATCCAGTTTAGCAGAGGAATGGAGGATGAAACGGGAGGTGTCCTGAGCCCGGCGGTTCACGCTGCCCTCACGATGGAAGGGCGATCAGCGCTCCGAACCGGCCGGTTCTCCCTTTCTCCGCGCGATGCGAGAACCAATCGTCGGTGTGACATGCGGTGCACAGACCGGCCACTTCGATCTGGTCGACACCCAGCTGCTGAAGCTGCATCCGGTTCGCAGCCCACAGGTCGAGGTAAGACCTGCCGCCACGGACCTCCACCAGCATGGTGCTCTCAGCGCCAAAAGCCTGCGCCACCTGCTCCAGGACATCGGCTCCAACTTCATAATGATCGACGCCGATCGATGGACCGATTGCGGCGAGGATGTCCGCCGGCCGCGAGCCATAGCCAGCGAACATGGCCTCCGCTGCAGCGCGAACGGCGCCGCGCACTGTCCCCAGCCAGCCCGCGTGTACCATGCCCACGACGGCCCTGGCTGGATCATACAGCAGTACCGGCACACAATCCGCGAACCGCATATAAAGAGTGACCTCCGGTCTATCGGTCAAAATGATGTCCGCCTTGCGGTAGCCCTCATCCGGCTGCCGGGCCGCCTTCGCCAGCACGAAATCCGCCGAGTGCACCTGCCAGACATCAAACATAGATTCCAACCGCCGTCCGACAGTGGAAAAAGATCGGATGCGGTTCTCCCGGACCCTGGCGGCCTCATCCCCCACCGTTCCTCCAACGTTGAGCGTGTCCCATGGCGATGGGCTCACGCCTCCCTTGCGCGTGAAAACAGCCTGGTTGAGCGCGGGCGGGAATATCTCGAACGCGTAATGACGCAAGCCGGAGTTTTCGACGAAAGGCATCGTGTGGGTCTTGTGAGCAGTTGTCGGTTTTGCAGCCTTCAAACCCGCGGCAGTGCGGAGACCGCGGCCGTGACCGTCAGGCTTTGGCCACGGTGAACTTCTTGATGTAGAACTCGCGCGTCTCGCGCATGGAATCCTCGATGTTGGGAAACGCGAACCAGGCCGTTCCGAAGCCGAAGAGCGAGCCTGTCAGTACCCTGAGGAACGGCGTGCTCTCACGATATGGCAGTACCTGGGCGAGCCATGGCATGTTGAACTGACTCACGATCTGTGAGACCCCGTCCAGTCCGATGGGTCCAAGGCCGATCAGGATCCACGCCAGCCAGTGCAGGGCCGGCAGGCGCCGCCGCGTCGCCCCGTAAACGAGTCCGAAGAGCAGCATGGCCCCGTAGATCGACACATCTCGTTCGCACAATGCCACCTTGTAACCCACGGTTTCATCGCCCGTGTATTGCCGGGCATACAGCCGCGAGACGCTGTAGGGATCGGCGGCGTCCGCGAAGCCGGAAGCCTCTTCAAAAGTCTTGAGATCTTTCAGGCCAGCCTCCCGCAGAGGGTAGTACGGCTGCTCACCAAACAGAAAGAAGGAGCGGAAACCGAACTGATGGCAAAGCGGACTGTACATCTTGTAGATCATCCGCGCCGCGCCCGGTGACTCGGATTTCATCAGGGCCGGCGCCGCGAATGGCAGGCCCACGTAGATGAAGATGATGAGGTTGAGCAGCGCCAGGTAGTGCCTGGAGAGCCAGAAGTAAATGCCGTCGCTGAACGAGATCGTCTTTCCCTTGCGGACGCGCTCGCGGTACTCGTCGCCCCCGGTTTGCACAAGCTGATCGCGACGGTCGCGCGCCGCGCCCAGGGTCATCGCCAGGTCCTGCCGGCTGATCGGAGCGCGCAGCTTGTACGGACCGACTTCGACCACCGGGATCTGGTCGAAATACTTCTTCTGCAGCACCGGATCTCTGTCGATATCGACTTCTGCCAGCCGGTGCGGGTACTTGTCTTGAAGCAGTCTCAGGTGCTCCCTGACCTCGTCGCACAGGCCGCAGCCCGCCCGCGTATAGAGCGTGACGTTGAGCGGCGCGGTCCCAGGCATGGATTAGATACCGAAATCGACGAAGAACCCGAATCGGGCCAGAAGTTCAAAGACCCCGGTGAATAGCATGACGCCCACGATCACCAACACCACGCCCATGGCGATCTCAATGTAATGCATCGCCTTGCCATACTTGCGCAGTGTGGCACTGACCCACCCGATTCCCAGGGCTGCAATCAGGAATGGAACGGCAAGGCCGGCCGAGTACGCGCTGAGCAGCTTGGCGCCCAGCGCAACCGAACCCCCGTTGATCGCCAGGGTCAGAATCGTCCCGAGCACGGGTCCGACACATGGAGACCACCCCGCCGAGAAGAATACACCAAGAAGGGCCGATGAAAAGTATCCCCACTTCCGGTCGGGATTGGAGTGCACACGCGCATCGTACTCAAGGAACGGAATGCGGAACACACCGATCATATGCAGACCGAAGATGACAACAACCACGCCGCCGATCTTCGCCAGATAGCTTCTCAGGTCATACAGCAGTCCTCCGGCCGCCGAGACCGCTACACCAAGGACCACGAACACCAGGCTGAAGCCCAGCACAAACGCCAGGCCGTGCGTGAATGTGACCAGGCGGTTGGAGCCCGAGGCCTCGCCGCCTACCGCGCGCCCGCCCAGGTAACCCACATAGGCCGGCACCAGTGAGAAAACGCATGGGGAAAGAAAGGAAGCCAGGCCGGCCAGAAACGCGAGGCCCACTGTGATCTGGGTAATATCCATCTACGCTGCCCGGTCTAGGCGGACGTGCTGGTGTCGTCCACGGTGACGGAGGTGCTGAAGCCTCCGCCGACGTCGGGCCAGCTGAGCCGTATTTCGCTCTGCTCGAGACTTATTGCCGGCGTGGTCCAGCGGAAGATCCACTTGGCATCCTCCGGCGTGGCGTTTACACAGCCGTGTGAACGCCGCGTGCCAAAGTCATTGTGCCAGAACGTGCCGTGAATGGCCGCGCCGGCATTCGTATTGAAGAACACCGGCCACGGGACGGCCATCGTGTCGTAGCCGCTGTCTGAACTGGTGTTGGCCGCCATGTGCAGGGAGAAAATCTTCCACGAAACGGCCTGATCACCCGTGGGAGTTGAGAACCTCTCGCCGTAGCCCGTGGAAACGCGACAGAAGAAGACCTCGGTGTTGCCCTCATAGCAGGAGAGGATCTGGCGCCCCGGCGTGGCATCCACAACGATCTTCTTCAGGTTCGGGTCGACGTTTGGATTGATAGGCGCCACATCATCCTCGGTCAATTGCCGGAATGCCGCACCTTCGGCGACGAAGATGTCTCCGTACCCATAGCCGTGCAGCGGCGCGGCCTCGTTGACCCGGTACATGATCGTACCGTCTCCGCCGGCGCCGACCTGATCGATCCAGACCACCTGTCCAAAGTACAGACGCACCGGCTGGTTGGTCTCCAGGCTGTACTTGACCATGGGTGAGATCGGCGCGGTTTGCAGTTGTAGGTCGACGTACGGCACGGTGACCTCGGCCCAGAAGCCGTCCTTGCCCTGGGGCAGGGCGTTCATTGCAGAATTGGGCAGGTTGCGGACGGGCTGCAGGTCTGCAGTGTATATGAAACCCTCAGGCGTCTGAACCCAGCGCCGGTTGAGGCGGCCGGCCACGTTGGTGCCGATCACCTCTCGGTGCCAGACGACCACTTCATCCTGCGCCACGTTGCGCAACACTGGAGCGTTCTCGTCCGGCTGCGAACGAAGAGCGGTCGAATAGAAATTGGGCGTAACCGCCACGCGGCCCAAATAGTCGCCCGGCGGAAACTGCGGCAGCCGCATCACTTCCTCAAACGGAGGCAGGCGGAAAGCCAGCGAGCCGAGGCCGAGACCGGCAAGTCTGATAAAGTCGCGGCGCGAAGGAATTGTGTTCTTACGCATTCGTTGACCTGAATTTGGAGAAATGGGACCGCAACAAGGATACACGCAAAGTGGGTGAGCGTCAACTAATCGAAGAATGTCTCCAGCCCGCGCAGGCAGCCGGCGCTCACCTTGTGTCCGACCTCGTCTTCGCAGAGTGTCACATTGGCTCCGGCCTCTTCCAGAAGCTGCACGGACTGCCGGGCATATTCGACATTGACCATTTCGTCCCTCGCTCCGTGAGCCACGAAGAAACGTTTGCCCTCTAGTAGACGCGGCGAGAGCAGCATTTCTGCACCCCTGGGCACGTAGCCGGCGAGTAGACCGACCCTTCCGATCCGCGGCGCAAACAGCAATGCCAGCGTGCTTGCCACGGCGGCACCCTGGCTGAAACCCATGACGTCGAATGTGCCGCCCGGGAGATTTTGTTGCGCGCGGTAGCCGTCCACCAGGGCGATCAGGCCCTCGGCCGAAGACCGCAGATCCTCCAGGCCCGGACCGTCAGTTCGATCCGGTGGCAGCACCCGCCAGGAGTATCCGGAAGGCAGGCTGGCATGCGGTGCGCGCGGAGCCATCATCCAGTAATTGCGCGGTAGTTTACGCACAAAGACCCACATGGAATTTTCGTCGCCGGTCCACCCGTGGAGCAGGAGCAGCAGGCGCGCGGGCTGCCCCTCTGCCGGTCGGACGCGCAGCGCCCAGTCGTGGAACTGGACCAGCTGGGTTTCACCGTGGACGCGCACGCTTCACGATCCAGTCGATGCCGTAGAGCGCGGCGAAGATCAGGCCGATGGGGACGAGCGCTCCCAGCAAACAAAGCAATCCGACCAGGGCCGCCGGCGCACCATAGATGAAGAAGATCAGCGTCAACCCCACACCGAATAGCAGCACAAATGCGCCGACCGCAAGGCAGACGTTGGTCTGGCGGGCGAATGCGCGCAGGTCGCGTTTCAACTCTGGCTCTTCGCTGCGAGTCGCCGCAGCCGCGTGGTCCAGGCCGTGGCTTTTCGCAATTCCGGCAGCTTCTCGCGGGCTGCCCGCTCTCCGAGGTCCGCCACTCGGCGGACGTCCACGCGATCCAGGGCGCCGATCCCTTCGACGTCCGGGCGGATGACGACGTCTGGCTTCTCCAGCTTGAAGCGCAGCTCTGCGATCTGCCGGCCGCCAATATCGATGGAACGCATGAAGACATCCATCGCCTGGGTGAGGCGCAAATGGCTGATCCGCTCGGCAAGCGGGCCCGGAAGGCCCTCCAGGAACGGCATGGGGATCGAACGCGGGGGCCTCCCCAGCGGGGCGGTCAGCGAAACGGCAACGACAGGCAGCGTAGGCGCCAGCGCGCGTGCAACCGCAACCGGCACTGGATTGAGCAGGCCTCCATCCACCAATTCAAGCCCCTCTTTGAGGTACGAAGGAAAGATGCCTGGCAGAGCGATGGTACACAGGATCCCGTGCCGCATCAGGCCTTCCTTGATGACCACCTCACGCGAGGTGCGGATGTCCACGGCCGTCACGGCGCACGGCATCCGCGCATCCTCAAACGTCCGGTCGCCCAGGGTGCGCTTCAGCCATTGGCGAACGCGGCTCAAGCCCAGAAAGGCCGGGCCGTCCCCGTGCTCGCGGCCGTACAGACGCGACTGGTCGACTGCCGAAAACGCCTCCTGGATCTCGTCCGGAGAGTATCCTGCCGCATAGAAGCATGCAACGACACCTCCAAAGCTCGTTCCGGCGATGGCGCGGATGCGAAAGCCCTCCCGCTCCAGCAGACGCAGGACGCCGATGTGCGCGTTCCCCTTGGCTCCGCCGCCCCCCAGTGCGAGTGTGATACCCATTTGGTGATCCTCATATGCCGCCGTCAGCTGACGGCGGTTGCAGATTATACGCTTCGGCCGGGCCGGTCGTCGCGCGGGAGTGGCTTCCGGCCGCGCCCATCCCTGCCCGTCAGATCATCCGTCTGAGCCCCTGCAGCAAGCGCTCGATATCCTGCTGGTCGTTGTATGCCTGCACGGAGATGCGCAACAATTTCCAATCGCCCCACGCACGCACCGGCACCTCCACACGCTGCTCATCATAGAGTCGGGCTTGGAGCGCCACAACGTCAACTGCCCGCGGCAAGGGTACCGCGGCCATCTGAGCGTACCATGAGTCACTTGGATAGAAGGTGGGCAGCCCCGTGATCTCGGCGACCTTCGCCAGCGCCTGCTTCAGCAGCATGTGACATTCGCCCCTGACCGCATCCCAATCGTGTTGCTCCTGGTATTCGATCGCGGCGGGAACAGCCAGAAAGGCTGCAACGTCACGAGTCCCGCACCATTGCTGATGATCGATGAAGGTCGAGCCGCTGGATGCATCGGACTCATATCCCCATGAAACGACCAGGGGCTCGAGCAAGTGCTGGACTTCGGGACGCGCGTGAAGGAAGCCCGCCCCCTTGGGGGCGCACAGCCACTTGTGCAGGTTGCCGCCGTAAAAATCCGAGGCAACCGCGGGCAAGTCGAGGGGAATCTGTCCCGGTGCGTGCGCGCCATCCACGATCGTGAGTATGCCGGCCAGCCGTGCGCGCCTGCAGATCTCGCCGACCGGAAACACTATCCCGGTTGGACTCGTGATATGGCTGACGAAGATCACACGGGTTCGCGCCGTCACACCCCGCATGAACTCATCTACCAGGTCTTCTGCCGATTTCAGTGGAACGCCCACGGGCTGAATGACGTAGCCAAAACCGCGCTTCCTGGATAGGAAGCGCCATGTGCGGTCGCAGGCGCCGTATTCGTGGTCCGACGCGAGCACTTCGTCGCCGGGTCCGAGTTCCAGCGACCGCGCGACGACGTTGATCGCCACCGTCACATTCTGCGTGAAGACCACGTCCTGTGCACGGACCCGCAGGAAACCGCCCAGTGCGGCCCGTGCCGCCTGCATGAGCCCGTCGTGCCGGCGTCCCAGGAACTCCGTTGGTTGCAGCTCGAGCTCGCGCTGCCAGCGCTGGTACTCACGGAATACCGGTTCGGGCGTTGCGCCAAACGAACCGTGGTTGAGGTAGGCAATATCGGGATCCAGCAGGAACTGCTCCTTCAGATTCCGCATGCGGTCATTATACGCGGCCGACGCAGGCTTTCCCGCGTATGCTAAAATGATTCGCATGGTTGAGGGAGTGAAAGTCGTCGCGACCAACCGCAAGGCCGGCTTCGAATACTTCCTGCTTGATAGATTCGAGGCGGGCCTGGCTCTCTTGGGCAGCGAGATCAAGTCCGTCCGCCTCGGCCAGGTGAGCCTGGCTGAAGCCTATGTGGACGTCGAGAACGGCAGGAACGCCTGGCTGATCGAGGCGCACATCGCCCCCTACGCCCAAGCCAACCGGCTCAATCACGACCCGAAACGCAAGCGTCGCCTGCTGCTCCACAAGCGCCAGATCCGCGAGCTCTGGAACGCCGTGCGCATGAAGGGCATGACCATCGTTCCGACGCGCATCTATCTCAAGGAAGGACGGGCCAAGGTCGAGATTGCCCTCGCCCGCGGCAAGAAATCCTATGACAAGCGCGCCGTGATCGCCAAACGCGATGAAGCACGCGAACACGACCGCGCCTCCCGCGTCCGGTGATGATGGCACAGGGCGCCCGTTGCGCCCCTATGCTGGCGAGGCCGTGCAGCTGGCCTCGAAGGGCCAGAAAACGGAGCCAATTCCGGCCGGCGTCGGTGTGACAACCTGTCGGTTGAAGCGGGCAATGCCACCAGGGAAGGCCGATGCGAATCCACCTGCGGTGTTTTCTAAGGTGCCCGCATCCCACACCAGCGGAGCCCCATGGATGAATGCCAAGCTGACGCAGCGCGACAAGTGGATCTACGGATCTGGGGACTTGGGCTTCAGCCTCACCAACACGATCCGGAACGTTTACCTGGCGCTTTTCCTCACCGACGTGGTGGGCGTCACGCCTGCCGTGGCGGCGCTGGCATTCTTCGTCGGCAGCACGTGGGACTACGTCAACGACCCCATCATCGGGTATATCTCCGACCGGACCCACACACGTTGGGGCCGCAGGCGGCCTTTCCTGCTCTTCGGTGCGCTGCCATTCGCCGCCGCATTCTGCCTGCTTTGGTGGCGGCCGCCCCTGGAAGGCACCTTGGCCCTTGGGATCTACTACGCCGCGGCCTTCGCCCTCTTCGATACGGCAGCCACATTCGTCTACATGCCTTTCTACGCGCTCACTCCCGAGCTGACTGACGACTACGACGAGCGCACGGCCCTGACCTCCACCAGGATGTTCTTCTCCATCTTGGGCGGGCTGCTGGCCTTCACGATCCCCCTGGCGATCGTGGGGGGTTTTCGGCCCGAACACGCCGGCAGAGTGCTGCTGATGGGAGCCATCTTCGGGGTCGTTTCGGCGCTGCCGCTTCTGCTGGTCTTCTGGGGGACGCGCGAAAGACCGGAATTCATGACCAGGCAGCAGACTACCAGCCTTCGCCGGTCGATCGTCATTACCTGGAAGAACCGCCCGTTCGTCTTTGGGCTCGGGTTGTTCCTCTTCAATGGCGTGACAATGAGCATCCTGGAAGTAGTGCTGCTGTACTACATCAAGTATGTCGTGCTGCACGAGGCGCAGAGCGATATGATCATGGCTACCATCTTCGTTGTTGCGCTCATCGCTCTTCCGCTCTGGGTGTGGATCTCGCGCCGGTTGAACAAGCGCTGGGCCTACATTGGCGGCATGAGCTTTCTCGCAGCCGTGCTGCTTGTGCTTTCGTCCCTGACCCCGCAAACCAGCTTCGAGTTCATCATGTTCCTTTGCGTGCTGGCCGGGATTGGCGTCTCCGCCATGCACGTCCTGCCCTGGGCGATCATCCCGGATGCCATTGAGCACGGGGAACTGCAGAACGGAGAGCGCCAGGAGGGCATGTTCTACAGCCAGATCACCCTGGCGCAGAAAGTTGCCTCCTCTGTTGCCGTGCCCCTCGTACTGCTTGTGCTCCAGACCACCGGATATGTGGCCAACAGTCCCACACAGCCAGCAAGCGCCATCGCCGGAATCCGCTTCGTGTCCGGACCGGTGCCCGCGATCACCATCTGCCTGGGGATACTTTTCACGCTGCTGTTCCCTCTTGGACGCGAGGCTCACGACGATATCAGGCGTCAGTTGGAGCTCCGGCGCAAGGCCGCGCGGGGCGAATCGTCTTGATTGAGGTCCGGCACGTTCACGGTGACAACGAAAAGCGCCGGTTCCTTGCCTTTCCGTGGCAGATCTATCGAGACGATCCGCTGTGGGTGCCGCCGGTATTCTCGCAGCGGTCCAGAGCGACCGATCCGAAACGCGGACTTTTCTTCCGGAACGGCTATGCGGATTTCTTTGTTGCATACAAGGACCGGTCCATCGCCGGGACGCTCTGCTGCTCCCACGAGCACAGCGGGGATCCGCGCGAGTGCAGCCTCGGCTTCTTCGAGTGCATCGATGACTTCGAGGTCGCCGTATCCATGTTTCAGGCAGCGGAAGCCTGGGCAAGAGAGCACGGACTGCGCCGCATGTGCGGCACCTACAACCTGGATCGTGAGGACGGCCGCGGCATCCTGATCGAGGGCCGCGATCGTCCCCCAGTCATACTCTGCGGCCACAATCCTCCGTACTACCCAGCCCTGTTCGAGCGCTACGGGTTCACCAAACAGCATGATGACGGCCTGGCCTACGCCATCATGCTCGACGAGCACAACCCCGAGATCCAGCGGCTGTACCGGCTGGCCGACGAGGTGAAGCGCCGCAAGAACTTCGTGGTCCGCGCCGCGCGCATGCAGGATCTGGACGCCGAGATTGACCGCGTGCTCGTCTTGCAGAATCGGGCCCTGGCCCACCTCAACGGCACGCCCTACAGCCGCGCGGCCATTGAGGGCATGGTGCTGCCCCTCAAAGACCTCGCCGATCCAGAGCTGATCCTGTTCGTCGAGGCTGACGGGCAGGCGGTGGGTTGGTTTCCCGCCGTTCCGAATTTCAACGAGATCCTGATCAGACTGCGCGGTTTGCGCCGGCCTTGGGACTATCTGCAGGCACTCCGCTACGGGAAGCTGAAGCCCAAATGCCTGGCCGTGAAGAGCGTCGCCGTGTTCCCGGAGTACTGGGACACCGGCGCCGCGATCCTGCTGTTTGCCGAGATGGTGAAGCGCGGTATCGCAAAGGGATTCGAGTGGCTGGACCTCTCGCTGACCGGCGCGGACAACCCCGACACCTGGGACCTCGCCCACCACATGGATGGGAAGGTCTACAAGAGGTATCGTTTCTTCCAGAAGGAACTGAACGGCTGAGCCGCATGCACACGCACTGATTGCTGACCGCGTCGCACTTGTGATCAAGGTTCACGCGAGCGGACAGGCGCAATGCCAGAGCTCAAACACGAAAGACCGGAGACTCGTGTCTCCGGTCTTCATACAGGTAGCGGGGGCAGGACTTGAACCTGCGACCTTCGGGTTATGAGCCCGACGAGCTGCCACTGCTCCACCCCGCAACGAAGCCCGCAGACTATACCAGATTCATATGCGAGCGTCAAGCAGTTGTATAGGTTACGGACATTTTAGACATTTGCCCTTGGGAGAGCAGGCAAGCCAGGGGGGTCTGGTTTCCCAAGGCGGCATGGACCCGCTGGGTATTGTAGAACCAGAGATAGTCGCCGAGGTGGTGGAGGAATTCCTGTGGGCGGCGGATTGAGTCCTCATGCACCTGGATGAACTCTTCCGAGAGGGTGCGCTGGTAGCGTTCGATACAGCCGTTGATGCGCGGGCAGCGGGGATAGCTCCAGTGATGG
>JAZDHO010000185.1:0-4436 GCA_043805815.1 Chloroflexota bacterium | reverse complement strand
GTCCCGGACGATCTGAATCAGACGTGCGTGCTGCCACCATGCGAAGATCTGATGTGCATGCAGCTCGTTGAAGCTCGTTCGCTCCACCCACAGGCGCCTGCGCTCGTTCAGAGTGCCGGAGACCTCGCCGATCGACAGGATTGCCGAGGATAGGTAGTCCGAGAGCAACATGGTCGAGCCCAGCAGCCGCTCCACGAAGCGTGCTCGCACGGCAACAAAGTCAAGTGCAATGGCTTCGCGAGCCAGAGTGTCGCTGCCATCAGAGCGGCACAGCAGAAGCGTGCGCTCGGCGAGCGGAATACGCTCGTCGTTGGTCATCTTTGCAGCGCTGGGAACAAATGTGCTGAAGAAATCGGTCTGGCAGGGATGAACGAGCAGGTCCGGATGCCGGCCAAGCAGTCTGCAAAGCACGGCGCCGCCCGAGCGCGGGATGCCTCCGAGAAAGACAGGTCGATCCTCGATTTCAGAGCTCAAGGGCATGGCAGGCAGGCTGCACTCACGATGACAGCTCAGGGCTGCGGAAGCAGGCGCCCGACGGGTCGGTCTCTCCGGATTCCTGGAGGCATCGCTCGGCGCACGCGCTTCCGAGGCAGGATTATAAGGCGTGATGAACCTGGCCTTTCCAGATGGATCCAGCCATTGGTCGCGCGGCAAGCGTCCCGCGACGCGGCTGGTGGGCTTCGGCCGTGCAGCGGTGGACCTGGAAGTGGCACATAGGACAGCTCCGTGGTTGACAAGACCCCCAATGGGGTATAATGATATCTGTTGGTTGTCGCAAGATACTGATCTCCCCATAGGCTCCAGAAGCATAGCGGACCACGGCTGTGGCCGGGAACAGTACCTCTCTCCGGTCTTGCAGCGTGTCTACGACGACGCGCAGATGGCGCGCGCGCAGCTGGCCAGCCAGAGCGGTTTGAACTGATGCACCGTCTCGAGCCTGGTTGACAACCTATGGGACCGAAGGCTCATTGGTAAGACGGGGTTGAACTCGACCGCTGCCAGTCGGCCGGCGGCGGTGCTCGTGCCTGAATCCGCTCCGCCGACGATCGCGGTCGTCGTCGACGACATTCTGACAAACCCGATGCAAGGTTCGAAGGAGGTGATGCACGAATCAGAGTTGAGAACGATTAGTGCTTGAACTTGATTATCCAACCAGAATCAAAGGAGAAGAATATCATGTCCCACAAGTATTGGTACAGCATGCTGGCAGTGCTGGTTGCGACAGCGACAGCCCTCTCAGCCTGTGCTCCTGCCCCGACAGCGGCGCCCGCTCCTACAGCCGCTGCGCCTGCGCCGACTGAGGCGCCCGCCGCAACCGAGGCAGCAGCCGCCAGCGATCAGGTAGAAATATTCTCCTGGTGGGTAGGCGGCGGCGAGGCTGCCGGCCTGGCAGCCATGCAGGTAGTATTCGAGGCTGAGTATCCTGCCATCGAGTTTGTGAACGCCGCTGTTGCCGGCGGCGCCGGCACGAATGCCCGCGCAGTCCTGGCAACCCGCCTTTCCGCCAACGATCCTCCTGATTCGTGGCAGGCACATGCGGGTCAGGAGATCATCGGCACGTATGTGGCGGCCGCTCAAGTCGCCCCGTTGGATGATTTCTTTGCGGCCTCGGGCTTCGGTGATGTGCTGCCCGCTACGCTGCTTCCCCTGATCTCGCAGGATGGGCATCCTTACAGCGTGCCGGTAAATATTCACCGCTCGAATGTGATGTGGTACAACCCGGCAGTGCTCACGGAAGCGGGCGTGGCAGCGGTTCCGGCCACCATGGACGAGTTCTTCGCTGCCTGTGAAAAGATCAGCGCAGCAGGCAAGATCTGCCTGGGACTCGGTCCGCAGTGGACCGCCATGCACCTGCTCGAAAACATCATGATCGGATCGCTGGGCGCGGAGAAGTGGGGCGCCCTGTGGAGCGGCGGAGCTGATTGGGCCAGCGCGGACGTGACCGCAGCCCTGGACAACTACGCCAAGGCGCTGTCCTATGCCAATGCCGATCACGCCAGCATGACGGACTGGCAGCCCGCCACCAAGCTCGTGACCGATGGCGATGCGGCCTTCAACATCATGGGCGACTGGGCCGACGGCTACCTCGAGAATCCACCTGAGGACGGCCTGGGCCTGAAGGCTCATACGGACTTCGATTGGGCTCCATCACCCGGCACGGATGGGATCTTCGTGTTCCTGTCCGACAGCTTCGTCATGCCCGCGAATGGCAAGCGCCCGGATGCGACCACCGCGTGGTTGACGGTTGCAGCCTCCAAGGCTGGTCAAGAAGCGTTCAACCCGGTCAAGGGCTCGATCTGCGCGCGCACGGACTGCGACCTATCGCTCTTCAATGAGTACCTGCAGTCTGCCGCGAATGATTGGAGCACCGACACGGTGGTCGGCAGCCTGACCCATGGGGTCGTTGCCAACGATGCCTGGAAGGCTCAGATCGATACGGCACTCGGCTTGTTCCTCGCCGACCCGACGAAGGTCGCCGATTTCCAGACCGCCCTTGTAGCCGCCTGCGCGTCTGACGGCGTCTGCAAGTAAGCCTCGCGAACTTCGTACACAGATGGAAATGGGCGGCTGGAGACAGCCGCCCATTTTCTGAAAGCGGCGCATCCATCCTCGCCGAACGCGGCACGCACCTTCTTGACAGGCGCCCGAGCCACCACTAAGATTGAAAGCGCACGTACAAAGACGGACGCAGGCACACAGAGGCCAGATGCTAAGAGGTATCGAGTTCCGCGCCTGGAAGTTGGTCATCGCGCTGGCCTTGATGGCGGCGGGAGGGGCTGCTGTAGACGCCCTTGGCCGGGGGCAGCTCCAAGTTGCCGGATCGGACCTTACCTCACTGGGGCTGCTGGTGGGTGCCCTGGTGCTGTATGCCGGTGTCCTGGTCATCGTCGGGATGTTCCGCAATGAGACCTATCTCTCGATCGCCATACTGTTGCCGTCCCTCGTGGCGGTGGCGATCTTTGTATACGGTTTCATCGGCTGGTCGGTGCGCGTGTCGCTCAGCCAGTGGACCGGGCTGATCCCAGATTTCACGTGGGTGGGGCTGAAACAGTACACGGATCTGATCCAGGGGGACCAGCGCTTCGCGATCGATGTCAGAAACACGGCTGTGTTCACGGTCGGATTTATTGCGGGCTGCCTGATCGTTGGGCTGGGATTGGCGATCCTGCTTGACCAGCGCCTGAAAGGGGAGGCGATCTTTCGCGGCATTTTTCTTTTTCCGATGTCGATCTCGTTCATCGCTTCAGGCGTGGTGTGGGCCTGGCTGATGAGTCCGGCGACCGGTAGTCGCACAACCGGAATCAATCTGCTCTTCAAGCTCTTGAATCTGGATTTTCTCACCAGCCTATGGCATTCCACGCCGCAGCCATGGGGGATGGCGTTTGCGGTGATCCCGGCGGTGTGGCAGCTCTCGGGGTTCACCATGGCGCTCTACCTTGGCGGCCTGCGCAGCATCCCCGAGGAGATGCGCGAGGCGGCGCGGGTCGACGGTGCCAGCGAATTCCAGATCTATCGCCACATCATCATGCCGCTGCTGCAGCCTGTCACGCTGAGCGCGGTGATCATCCTCGGACACATGTCGCTGAAGATCTTCGACCTGATCGTAGCGCTGGGCCGCAAGGACCTGCGATTGGATGTGCCGGGTATCTACATGTGGACGACGACGTTTGACGGCACGAAGTATGCACAAGGAGCGGCCATCGGCGTGTTGATGCTGCTCAGTGTGGCGGTGCTGGTGGTGCCATACCTGATCTACAACATGCGGACGGAGGCGGAGCTATGAGCCGCCGCATCTTGCTCAAGGCGCTCTTCTATCTGATCCTCACGGCTTCGGCGGTGGTGTTTCTCCTGCCCGTGTACATGATGCTGCTCACCGGCCTCAAGCCGATCACGGAGGTCGACCTCAAGACGATGTGGTCCCTGCCGACGCGCGGCATCCGCTTTGACAACTTCATAGCGGGCTTTCGTCAGCTTGCACCCAACCTGCGGAACAGCCTGGCAATGGTGATCCCCGCGTCAGTGCTGTCGTCGCTGCTGGGTTCGATGAACGGGTATCTGCTAGCCAAGTGGAAATTCCGTGGATCCAGTCTCGTCTTCAGCCTGGTGCTGTTCGGGATGTTCATCCCCTATCAAAGCATCCTGATCCCCCTGGTGAAGTTCATGCAGGCGATCAACCTCTATGGAGATCTCCCTGGGCTGATCCTGGTGCACATCATCTATGGAATCCCAATCACGACGTTGATATTCCGCAACTACTATGCGGGCATTGGCACAGAGGTCCTGGAGGCCGGGAGGATCGATGGGGCCAGCCTGATGGGGCTGTATCGGTACATCATCTTTCCGCTCTCGGCGCCCAGCTTCGCGGTGGTGATCATCTGGCAGTTCACCCAGGCCTGGAACGAGTTCCTCTTCGCGGTCATCTTGACGAACCAGTC
>JAZDHO010000184.1:0-8049 GCA_043805815.1 Chloroflexota bacterium | reverse complement strand
CTTCGTCTATGAGACTTTCGGGTCCCCTGGAACTGTCAGGAACCGCGGAACTGGTGCTCTGCTTGTCCGTGGCGACGGGAGGCGAAGGCCGCTTGGCCTTGACAAGGCCAAGCGCGCCACTCAGGTCTCGGAGGAGTTGTGTCCAACCCTCTGCCATCGCCTACTGATCCCTGCCAATTACTGGCTAACACCCGTGGTCTGAGACTCCGGGCTCCGTGCGCCATCGATCAAGCGCAAGTTCACGCCCCCTCCACTAGTGCTGTTCACGACATACACGCGCACCGTGGCTAGGATCTTCTCCATCGACTCCAGGTAGTACCGGTACAGCGTGATTTCCCGCCCGTAGATTTGGCTGCTTTCCCTATACTCGGCCAGGACCGAATCGAAGGCCCGTGCCGCGCCCTCCGCCGTATTCACAACCTGGGCAGCGTAGGCGTTGGCCTCGGCCAGGATTCCCTGTGCTTCACCGCGTGCCTCCGGCAAGATACTGTTGGCGTGCCCCTGCGCCTCGTTGATAACCTTGGCCTTGTCTTCACCTGCCGACGCCACGTCCCGGAAGGCCTCGGCCACCTCGTCGGGCGGGTAAGCCTTCTGCAGGTTCACGTTTACGATGGCAAGGCCACTTTGATAGTCGTCCAGTCGTCGCTGGGCGTCCAGGCGAATGGCATCCTGGAGGCGTTGCCGTTCGGTGGTCAGGATTTCATCCACAGGCAGGCCGGCAATCAAGTTGGTCACACTGCCGCGCACGGCTTCCCGGATTACTCGATGGGGTGGGTAGTCGACATTGAAGAGGTAATCAGCGGGATCGCGCACCTGGTATTGGATGATCACTTCGACGTCAACGATGTTCGTGTCGCCAGTCAGGGCGCGGAACTTGTCCATCGGCTCATCGTGAACGTGCCCTTCGCCCGCCGGTTCGGTGAGCCCGAGGCTTTCCCGGCGGACAGTTGCGACGTTGACAATGTCCAGCCGGTCAAAGGGCCAAGGCAGACGGTAGTGCAAGCCTTCTTCGACGCGCCTCTGTACGAGTATGCCGAAACGCCTAACCACAGCCGCCTCGCCGGGGTTAACCACGTATACCCCCGACAAGGAATAGATGACAACTGGTAGGAGCGCCAAAATGGAGAGCAGGCGCCGGACCGGCAGTCCGGTGAGCGAACCGCGCAGATCACCCAGCCAGGCAGAGTTTGCGAGGAGAGACGCGCTGGCTTTGATGCCGGGAAAAGTGCGCTTCTTAGGCACTCCGGATGAGTTCGGTGCGGGTTCTTCTGTCATAGTAGCTGACCTCTCACGGACTTAGCTGGCCCACAGCCGACCTAGGGCTCGGCGGATTCTTCGCCCGTGATCGATTGGGGATTCAGGAATTGCAGAAGCGCCGAATCGGCCGGCAGGATGAGGGTTGTTCCTGCGTCGATGAAGGCTTCATAGGATTGCAGGGTCCTCAGGAACCGGTAAAACACCTCATCTTGGCCATAGGCCTCGGCGTAAATCTGTATGGCCTCGGCATCGGCTGCACCGCGGATCGCTTCCGCTTCACGCCGAGCTTCGGCGAGAATGGTGGCCACTTCGGTCTCAGCTTCGGCGCGAATCTTCGCCGCTTCTTCCGCACCCTCTGAACGCAACTGCCGGGCTATTCTTTCGCGCTCGGCACGCATCCGCTGGAAGACACTGGCTTGGTTTGCCTCCGGGTAGGTGATTAGTTTCAACCTCACGTCTGTAACCGTGAAGCCATATTGGCCGGTGCGCCTATCCACGTTGCCCTTGACCTGGTCCATCATCACGGGCAACTGCATGTCGGCAGGGTTCACCGTGACGAGCGAACCCAGGGTGTATGTGCCCAGGGCAACGCCCAACTCGGAGGCCAGAAAGTCGGCGAGGCGTGCCTCCGCCCCTGGGGCATCCCGCACGGTCTCATAGAACAGCAGGGGATCAATGACGCGCCAAGTAGCGTAGCTTTCGGCGACGATGTTCTTCTTGTCCTGTGTAAGAAACTCAGCCTGCGGCAGCGTGTACAGGCGCAGACGATTGTTGATCCGAATGACCGATTGCACGGGGTCGGGCAGCTTGGTATATAGCCCGGGGCCGGTGATCGCCCGCACCGGATTGCCGAACTGGGTCACGATGGCGTATTCGGTGGTATCCACCTGATAGAAAACGAGCATGCCAGCGATAAATGCCAGGGCGGCAAGCAATGGAAGAAGATATCGGGACATGGCCAACTCCTGTTGGATTTACGGTTCTGGCTGGAACGCGCTCAGCGCTGAGCCCTCATAGAACCAAAGATCCGTCGTCTGTAGCGTGATGGTCGGGTCCAAGACAAATTTGCGTACGCCGGCCAATACTTTCTCAATCGATTCCAAATAGAGTCGAATGTGAGTAACATCCGGGCGGCCGGCATGAGCAGTCTGCTGCGCGATGAAGCGGGTAGCCTCCCCCTCTGCCCGGTTCAACTTCGCGGATGCATAGGCGCGGGCGGCGCTGATTGTCTCGGCCGCCTCGCCTCGAGCGGATGGGATGGCTTCATTCTTGTCTGCCAAGGCCTCGTTGATTAGGGTTTGTTTGTCCTCCCATGCGCTGGCTACATCTCGGAAAGCGTCGGCGACCCCTTCAGGTGGGCTACTTTCGAGCAGTTGCACATCGATGATACGCAGTCCGGTCTCGTAGGTATCCAGGGTTGCTTGAGCAAGGCGGGCCGCTCTTTGCTGGATTTCTGCCTTGTCAATTGTCAGGACATCGTCGACAGCTTCCTCGGCGACCACCTGACGCACAGCT
The DNA here is from genome assembly GCA_043805815.1 of Chloroflexota bacterium. GTDB lineage: Bacteria > Chloroflexota > Anaerolineae > Anaerolineales > Villigracilaceae > Fen-1038. Next base: position 5,277 of record JAZDHO010000184.1, on the reverse strand, counting down.
GCCTCGGCTGCTGCAGCGATCAATCCATCGGCCTCGGTTACCCGGAAGAGGTAGGCGGCCGGATCATCCACCCGGTAGTGAACCCCCAAACGTACGTTGATCAGGTTCTCATCGCCCGTGAGCATCAGAGCACGGTCGGTTTCCGCCCGGCGGATGGCAGTGATCGAGATGATATCGGCCCGGTCGATTGGCCAAGGCAACCGGTAGTGCAGACCCGGACCCATCTCGCTCGACAGTACACGGCCAAAACGCCGCAAGGCGGCTCTTTCGCCGGGCTCAACCACGTAAAGGCCAGAGGACACATAGAGCAGCCCTAGCACGGCCAGCGCGGTTGGCAGAAAGGCCCTCCACACTGGCCGAGATGCGTGGGCGTGCTGGATCTGGAGCAGCCTACGCGCCCGCAAGGCGCTGAGCGCCGAGGCTCCGATGTCATATCCGGCAAAGGCGACAAACAGCACGACAAGCACTGCCGCCGCCCGGTCCAGACTCGTCAGACCCAAGGCCGATCCAGCCAGACCCAGAACGACGACCAAGGACGACCAGAGCTCCATTTGAGCATGGTAGCCGCTGGCAATCAGCGAGGGCGACTCTTCCTGCCTGCCTACATAAAGGAGCAGGCGGCTAACGACGAAGGCGGCGGCGATGGTGAGCAGCGAAGCCACCGTCACAGGACCGAGGTTCAGGAGTTCGTGTGAAGGGTGGCCAGCGACCTGTCGGAAGATGTTGATTCCCATCGCAACAATGAACACTGCGACCACCAAAGCCACGCCATTCTCTATCAGGCTGAGGCGGCCAGTGCGCTGCCTGGAGACCGTTTCGGCGCGAGCCGCAAACAGTCCGGCCAGCACGAACACGCCAACGAATACATCAGCGAATGAATGCCAGGCACTGGCACTCATCGCCAGGCTGCCAGAGGCCCGTGCCAGACCGAATTTCAACAGGATCACAAACAGATTCACCCCAACGGCGAGTGCCATGGTGCGCTCTTTGCGATTCAGGTTGAGCTTCACGGATCGACCTCCCCAGGGGCCGGACGGCCTTCTAATTCAACCGAGACCGTTCGTTCTCGCCCATCTCTGATAGTGCTAAGTCTCAAAGTCTGGCCGATGCGACACGAGAAGTCCGTATCGTCAGCGCGCCTTTGGGCGCCTCACGACCGACCAAGTAGTTGAGAACCGGGACGAACACCGCGGCGGTGAGAAAGCCGCCGATAAAGCTCTCCACCAAGCCTACGAAGATCGTTCCCCAACTGATGAAGGTGAAGCCGGGGAGGAGCAGCTCCCAGGCTTTCTGCATCACCCAAGAGCTCGGGAAAAGGACACCCAGCAATACGTCAAGGGTGAACATCACAGCGGAGAAGACTGCCAGCGTCCGCGCAATGGGCCAGAGACGCAAGGTTGTCATATCACAGCTCTCCTCTCAATTCCATCAGCCCAGCACGTCACGGCTGATCACCAACGAACCCTGGTATCTGCAAGGATACGGGGTCCGCCCCTACCCATACCGAAGGCGGGGCGCAGCCGCTACTTTCCTGGCTTTGTCACCCAGTTCGGGCCGGGCGTAAAGCTTGAGGTTATGTTCGAATTCCGTCTGACAACGTGGACAGCATAGATAGTAGTTCACGCCGCCGTATTCGATCACAATGTGAGCCTTGCCACGCTGCAGTCGTTTTCCGCATACGGGATCCTTGAAAATCATATGAGCAACTCCCTTCTCATTCCGAAAATCGCGTTCCGCCGCAGTCCCAGATGGACCCCGTGATCCGGGCGCCATCCGGGAGCAGAATCAGCAATGAGATATGACATCATCGGAGGTTCTGTGGGCAAGACTGGAAACCACTCCGATCACATCGCATGTTGCGTTCATAGCCTTCGTCTATCCATCGGCACACTGCTATGGAGAGGGGAACGGTCGTTTATGCGTTCCCGATGCAAGGAATGGTACGGCGGGAACTGTCATCGGCAAAGCGTCGTTTGGCGCATGATTGGATACGCATATCGGCGTTGTTTTCCTCGCCCTCGACTCTCTAACGTACGCCACGCCAAATAGCCTACGGACGCGATGAGCCTTTTGGCGCTTGTGAGAGTCATCGCAAGATTCGACAATAGGCTTCGATGAGGCGCGCCGTTCCCCTTGCCTTGGTGGGGGTGGGAATGCTCTTGCTCTTGACCACGGGGGGATGGCTGGTCTTGGACACTGCCACCAGGCGCCCCGCGGCGATCCCCTTGCCCAAACACATCGCTGACCTGTCCATGAGCTCTGAAATGACTGGAACGCAAGCGACCGAGGAATTCGACATGCTGCACGGCCAGCAGTTTCCCCTGACGGCGGGGTCCGTTGGAATCTATGGCGAGGGGCAGGCAACATTGTGGATCGCAGGTGCGCCATTTGGATTCATGGCGGCGAATTTGGTCAGCGCCATGCGCGACAGGATCGCGGAGGGCAGGTCGCCCTTTGCGCCTGTTCGCGAAATTCAAGACGGAGGGCGGGTTGTCTATGAACTGGAGGGCATGGGACAAAAGCATTTCTATTTCCAATCGAAGAACCTGGTCATCTGGCTGGCCGCTGACCCGGCCATTGCCGACGTCGCCGTTCACCAAATTCTGGAGGCATACCCATGAAAAAGTCACATATGCTCCTCATGTTTTTGTGCTGCCTGATTCCGGTCATCGGACTCACAGCGGTGTATTTCTTCAAGATCCCCTTGAGCAGCGTCCTGCTATATGGAATGATCCTGCTGTGCCCGGTCTCTCATCTGCTGATGATGAAATTCATGGGGCATGACCACTCGCCGGCGGAGAATGAGGCGCATGAGCATCACGCTGCCGGGTCCCTCCAAAGACTGGAAGACAAGAAATGAATCATGAGTGAATCGGAGAATCGGGAGGTGGTGCCTCAGACACCGCGCGCGTCGGGTCAGTCGAGGGCCGGCATCATTGTGACATTTGCGGCGATGCTGGCCCTCCTGGGGATACTGGCCTGGGGACTCAAAAAGAGCCAGGCGGGGCCGATCGAAAGTGGGACGGCGCCGGACTTCACGCTCATGGGCTTTGATGGGCGGCTGGTGACCCTCAGCAAGCTGCGCGGTCAGGTGGTGATCGTCAATTTCTGGGCTTCCTGGTGCCCGCCCTGCCGCGAGGAGGCCGCCTACCTCGAGCAGACCTGGCGCAAGTACGAAGATAAGGGCGTCGTGTTTGTCGGGGTGGACTATGTGGATACCGAGAAGCCCGCCCTGGCCTACATCAAGGAATTCGACATCACCTACATCAATGGCCCGGACGTTGGCACACGCATCGCGCAGGCTTATAACATCAAAGGGGTGCCCGAAACATTCTTTGTCGCCAAGAACGGTGAGCTGCGAGGGGTGCATATCGGTCCGTTGAAAGAACCACAACTCGATCAGAAGATTGATGAATTGCTGGTCGAGCCCTTTCCGTAGTCCAACCATCCTGCCACACACAATTCACAGGAGCCTGCATGGTTACTGATATCGGCCTGTTCGCCCTTGCCGTTGCGTTCCTATTCTCCGTGTACGCCACAATCGTCTCCGCTTATGGCGGCTGGTCCAATCGTCCAGCCTGGGTGGAGAGCGCCCGGAATGCGTCGCTGCTGGTGTTTCCGTTCCTGACCATCTCGGTCGTTGCCGTCGTTTATTCCCTTTACTCGCTGGACTTTTCACTCGCGTACGTTTATGACGTTTCAAGCAGAGCGATGTCGCCCTTCCTGCGCCTCGCTGCCCTGTGGGGCGGCCAACAGGGATCGGTCCTGTTCTGGGCATGGATCATGGCGGGCTTTGTGTCCGTGGTCCTGGTACGCAAATGGGGACGCGACCGCGAGCTCATGCCGTTCGTCATCGCTGCCTCCATGTTGACTACGGCCTTTTTTATCGGGCTGGTCGTGTTCATCACCAATCCCTTCACCCGTTTGTGGTATTTCCCTGGCGCCACCGACTTGACCCAGGCCGTCCTCCAACCCGCCGGTGCCATGCTCTATGTCGCGGAGGATGGAGGCGGGCTCAACCCGCTGCTGCGTCACTTCGGGATGATCGGTCATCCACCTACCACCTATGTTGGATTCACGGGTTTTGTGATCCCGTTTTCCTTTGCCATTGCGGCCCTCATCACCGGCAAGTCGCGCGGCGACGAATGGATTCGCACCACACGCCGCTGGACGTTGGTGGCCTGGATCTTCCTCTCTATCGGTTTGATCCTGGGCGGGCGCTGGGCTTACGATGTTCTGGGGTGGGGCGGCTTTTGGGGCTGGGATCCGGTCGAGAACGCCATGCTTATGCCGTGGTTGACGGGAACGGCCTTCCTTCATTCCGTGATGATGACCGAAAAGGTCGGCATGATGAAGAAATGGAGCGTCGTGCTTATAGTCCTGACTTATTCGCTGTCCCTCTTCGGAACGTTCATCACGCGCACGGGCGTGATTGGCTCCGTGCATGCTTTCTCCAAATCGGCGCTGGGGCCGGCTTTCTTCGCGTTCATCGGTCTGACGTTTCTCGGCGCCACCACCCTGATCTACCTGCGCTGGGCAACCCTCAGCTCAGAACACTCCCTTGAAAGTTTGATCTCGCGGGAGAGTGCATTTGTTCTGCAGAACATGCTATTCCTGGCGATCACGTTCGCTGTTTTCTGGGGAACCGTCTTCCCGCTGATTTCTGAACTTGTGACCGGCACCAAGATCACCGTAGGGCCTCCATACTTCATGCGCGTAACCGGCCCACTCTTCTTTGCCCTGCTCATCCTGATGGGGATCGCGCCGGCCTTGGCCTGGCGCAAGCAGACCGTCAAGAACTTGGGAAAGGCGATCTGGATTCCATTCGGCGCATCCGTGATCATCGCCGGCATCTGGGGATACCTGCATCGCATGCATCCCGCCTCCGTTCTGGGGCTTTGGATGGTGACGTTTGTGCTGGCCGCGATCGTTGCGGAATTCTGGAAGGGCGTGCGGGCGCGCCAGTCGACGCGCGGCGAGAATCCAGCCCAGGCTCTCGTCCGCCTCATCGGGCGAAATCATCGTCGCTACGGCGGATATATCATCCATCTGGGCGTGATTCTGATCGCGCTGGGCGTGATTGGCGACGCCTTTTACAAACAGGAGACACAGGGGACGGTTGCGGTTGGCCAGGGACTGTCCGTTGGCGGGTACCAGCTGCGGCTCGAAGGTTTGCGCCGTTATCCGGGCTCCGATGGGCGTGACATCGTGGAGGCGGATGTGCAAGTGCAGGAGAATGGCCGGCAGGTCAGTCTTGTGCAGCCGCGCCAGGATTAC
>JAZDHO010000183.1:0-11557 GCA_043805815.1 Chloroflexota bacterium | reverse complement strand
TTCCAGCGCCGGGTCGATCGGGGCTTGCTGCGCGCCCTGCGGCAGGCTGGCACGCATTACCTGTTGGTGGATGGCAATGCTGCCAATGGCAATCGCTGTGAGCAGTACGGTCAGCGGCAGGATGACCAGGACCAGCACCTGAAGCGTCAATCCGCGCTGCGTGAACGAGCGCAGGCCCTGCCTCATGGCGGTCTATTCACTCAAGCTGGCGGTGTCCTGGGAGATCCACCCAAGAGAGACGGCGCGCATGACGGCCTCGGTCCGGCTGGCAGCCTGCAGTTTGGCGAAGATGTGCGCCAGGTGACCCTGTACGGTGCGGTCGCTGATCCCCAATTGCGCACCGATGGCCTTGTTGGTGAACCCCCTGGCCGCCAGGCGCAGGACATCGAGCTCGCGGTCGGTAAGCGCCTCGACCGCGAGGTGTTCCGAAGACTTGAACAGGCTGGACATCAGCTTGCGGGTGATGGCCGGGTCAAGAGCGGACTTCCCTTCATGCACATCGCGGACGGCTTGAATAAGCTCATCCGCCTGGGCGGTCTTCAATACGTAACCGTTTGCGCCGGCTTGCAGGACTGCCATCACATAGGGATCGTCGTCGTAGGCTGTGAGGATCAGCACACCGACGCCCGGCTGCGAGGACCGCACCCAGCGGGTCACCTCGATGCCACTCAGCTTCGGCATCTGGATATCCAGCACGGCCACATCGGGCTCGTACTTCTGGATCAGCGCCCGCGCCTCTTCGCCGTCTCCAGCCTCTGCCACTACCTGGAGATCGCCCGCTCCCTCGAGCAGCTCGCGGATGCCGGCGCGCACCATGTGGTGGTCATCGGCCAGCAGCACCTTGATCTTCTCCTTAGTCTTGGGCAAAGGATCTCTCCAGGTGCGGAAATGCAAACCAGGTGATGCCTAGCCCCGCAAGGATACCGGTTAACAGCCGGGCCCATGAATTAAATGAACCGAGCGCATCACCTGCGTAGGCCAGAGGCAGGGAGTTTTCCGTCAGGGCCAGGAGCCAATCATTCGAGTCGCGGAAGCCGCGGCCGAGGCCGTTGAAGTCGCTGGCGGCGTGCGTGACGCCGTCCAGTACCATGGGTAGCAGCATGAGGGCGAATCCCCACCACGGCAGAGGCCTGATCTTCCTCCTCAAGGGCCACCAGGCAATCGCCGTCAACCAGACAGTGGTGTAGAAGGACACCATGCGGTCCGACCATGCGACCTTCCAGCCCATGGCGTCATTTCCGATGAATCTGCGCAGGACCATGGGACTGAGCGTGGTTTGCCACGCGGCCTGGATATCGGAGAGGGAATACATGGTCTGTGGCCCGAACAGGAAGAACGAACGCTCCGGCAATTGATGACAGAAGAGCGAGTAGACAAAGTATATCGCCTTTCCGGCTTCGCTCTGCTCGAATTGCATCATCACGGGGGCCAGCCAGGGCAGCCAGATCCACAATCCGTACACGATGGCAAAGGTTGCGAACCAGTGAGATGTGAACCACTCACCGATGGATTGGCCGGTCGACGGTCGCGCGGCAATCGTTACATTGGACATTTTCGCGATTTAGACCTTTCTTGGCAGGATTGTCATCTGGCGCCCCCTCGATGGTTTCCTCTGCGAGCTGCTCGGGGCCTGCGCCGAGTGGTGGACGAGAGAGAGCCGTGGCTTGTGGTGGTCGCCGCCCATGGTCAACGTCGTCGACACCCTTCCTTGCGGCTGAATCAGCAGCACGATCATTTCGCATGCGTACCTTTCCGTGCCGCGATGTGGACGTGAATGATCGTTGAGTCCGAAGCGTGCGCTGTGCCGATCCAGGGGCCGAGGCCGACGCGCCGGGTGTCCGCCGCGCACAGAAAACGGCCCGGATCGCCTCTGGATGCGATCGGGGCATGGCCTCACAAGCCGTCGCCAGACCGCAGCCGTTCCGCCTATTGCACGGTTATCGGCAGCCTCATGACAGGCTCGTAGTGGCCCGGTGTGTGGCAGGCGATCTCGAGGGAGGTTCCCACGACGTACTCTAGGTACGTGTATGACAGGGCGTAGGTGGCGCCGGGCGGCAACTCATCTTCTTCCACCTCAATCAAGGCCATATTGTGCGTTGCCTCCCCGTGCATGTCTGCCATGCCCGCCATCACGGGAGCGATGAACATGAACTCATGGGGCACCTAGCCTTCATTCGTAATCGTGAAGGAGTAGGGTACGCCTGCTGAGGATTGCGTGGACGATGACACAACCTTGAAGTCCGTCAGCGTCACCTGCATGTCGGTCGAGTTGCTCTGCGCCTGGCCGCTACAGGCGCTCAGGAGCGCGGTCACCGCAAGGAAAACGAAAAACAGCCGTGTGTAGTACGGTATCTATGCCTCCTCGTACTCTAGAGTCGACTTCGATCAAGCCGACCATCGATAGTGTAGACGCACGCGGCGGATGCGTCGCCCGCAGGGCGGCGGGTGATCATGTAGCCAATGTGACTTATACCTCGGATGCGGTCTCGACCTGCAGGGCGCGCTTTATTGCCAGGATCGTCCGGGGGTCCGCCCGCTGGTCCGGGCGATCGATGACGGAGATCCAGCTCTGTCCGTTGTTGCCGTGCACAACCAAAGTCACGGGCGGGCGAGCTTCCGCATAGACGAGCACCACGACCATCTGACAATCGCATGCGCTTGTGCCGTGATGTGGGCAGTGACACTCCGCAGTCCCCAGGCGCGCATCGTGCAGGTCGAACGTCCGGAGGAGTCGCAGACCCGCGCGCGAAAGCCTGCGCTGCAGCCAATGCAGGGACTCCTCGCAGGGCTCGTCCACGCACCAAAAAGGCGTCAAGGCGTTCATGGTTTGTCAGGATTTGACCTGATTCTAGGGACATGCCTTGCTGGAACGAAGCGCCACCTGACCCATTTGGACATGCGCCGAATGGCCTACCACGCTCGCGAGCGACATGGCACAAGACACTCCGCGCGCCAGCGACTATCATGCACAGCATGGAGGAATCACCATACGACGCCCTTTGATCCCCGTCCTCGCTTTCGTGGCCGGTTCGGCGCTCATGACGGGCGTATACCTCGGATTTCTTTCGTGGCTGGAAGGCTGGGACTATGCCGTATTCCAGCTCGAACGCGATCGCCTGTATGTGATTCCCATCGTCCTCGCCTTCGGCCTGCAATCGGCCTTGTACTCGATACTCCGCTTCAGGTTGCACGCGCCTGTGGCGGCCAAAGGCGCGAGCGGGGTCATGATGGGCGCCAGCGGCGGCACGTCGGCGACGGCGATGGTCGCCTGCTGCCTCCATCACGCGACAAATGTCCTGCCGATCCTGGGCATCAGCGCCGCCACGGCATTCCTAGCCCGCTACCAGCGACCGTTTATGCAACTCAGCCTAGCCATGAATCTCATTGGCATCGTGATCATGCTCGTAGCCCTGCAGCGGGCGCGACAAAGCCTCAGCCCGGCCTTGGAGCTCTCATGAGGCGAGTGCTGCTGCCGTTCCTGGCCGGATGCGCGTTGCTCCTGGGCGCCTGCTCAGCAACCGCCACGCCGCCTCCCGTCCCCACGGAACCGGCTTCCATTCCCGCAGGCGAGGTCCCGGCCGGCGTCGATCCATTTGCCTCCGGCAACACACTCACACGCAGGGATGAGCAGGGTGCCATCGTGGTGCAGGTCACACCCGTGGGCCTGGACCAGACGGCTGCACAGATCGAGTTCGAGGTTGTGCTCAACACTCACTCGATCGACCTGGGCATGGACCTGGCGCCCCGCTCAACCTTGACGACGGATACGGGTATCACGCTGCAAGCCAGCCTGTGGAATGCACCTCTCGGTGGGCATCATGTGAGCGGCAGATTGATCTTCCCTGGCACAAAGGACGACGCGTCGATCCTGGCGTCCGCCGGAAAACTCACACTGACCATCAGGGACCTGGACGCCGGCGTGCGCATTTTTGAGTGGGACCTGAGGTAAGTGGCCACGCGCATAAGCAGGCAGATATGTCCGGAAACGCCCCTCATGAGCTTGGCCGACGCGACTTCATCAGGGGCGCGACGTTGTGGATCGGTAGTTTCATCGGCGCGGCTATCGCGGCGCCGGCAGTTGCATTTCTGCTCTCGCCCGTCTTTGGCCGGGACGAGGAGGGTGCCTGGATGGACCTGGGCCCGCTGGAGGACTACCCCGTGGGCCTGCCAACCCTCTTCGAATTCACCCGCACGAGGGTGAATGGCCGGTAGCGGACCGCAATGCCATACGGGGGGGTTCGTGGTCCGGCTCGACAAAAGGAGTGTACGCGTATTCTCCAACATATGCACACACCTCGGCTGCCGCGTCACCTGGGATCCCATGCTGCAGCACTACATCAGCCCGTGCCATGACGGCCATTTCGACCTTCTCGGCATGAACGTCAGCGGTCCCCCGCCGCGTCCGCTGGACGAGTTTCAGATCTGTGTCGAAGAGAGCCGCGTATACATTCAGCTGCCTGCGTTCCGCCGAACACACTGACAGGAGGATCGTGTGAACAAGAAGCATCTGCTCATCATGCTCATCTGCTGCCTGTTGCCCGCTGCGGGCCTGGCCGTCGTGTTCCTGTTCCAAGTACCGGTCAACTCCGTCCTCATCGCTGCGATGGTGTTGCTGTGCCCGCTCTCGCACATCCTCTTGATGCGGGGCCTGCGGGGTGCAGTGGCCCGGGAGTGTCCGCTGCGCTCCCGGCCGCGCCCGCACTGCAATCCACGCCTCCCTGCCACAGCTCGCGCGGCCGGGCTGTGCCTGCGCGCCCGCCAGTTTGAAATCCCGAATTGGTATACTTGCCCGCACTTCATCCTGAGGAGCACCGATGTCCACCCCTCCACGCTGGGATATGAGCAATATCTATCCATCGCTTGAATCCACTGAGTTCCAGGCGGCGGTCAAGGATTACAGGGCACAGGTTGCGAGCCTAGGCCGGTTCTTCGACACCAAGCTTGCCAAGTCCGGCCCCAGGACGCCCGTCGCCAAGCTGGCCGCGCTGACCGGCGAAGCGATCGACCGCGCCAATCGCATACGGACCCTTTCTGGAACGATCGTGCCGTATATCTACGCCTTCGTCACAACCGATTCGCACGATAAGGTTGCCAAGCGCCTCCTGTCCGAGTTCGAGCAGGCAAGCCTGCCCATGGACAAGCTCATGGTGCGCATGCGCAGCTGGCTGGGAAAGCTCGGGCCCAAGCTCACACAGGTCAGCCGGAAGAATAGGGTGGCCCAGGCGCACGCATTCATGCTGAAAGAGGCGGCGCAGTTGAGCCGCTTCCAAATGGCCGATGAGCAGGAGGGCCTTGCTTCGGAGATGAGCCTGAGCGGCGGCAATGCCTGGGAAAAACTGCAGGGCACGGTCACCTCGCAACTGACGGTGGACTTCGAGTTGGACGGCAAGATGCAGAAGATGCCCATGCCGGCGCTTATCAACCTGCGCTCGCATCCGGATGAAGCCACCCGCCGCCGTGCATATGAGGCTGAGTATGCGGCCTGGGAATCGGTAAAGGAGACGCTGGCGGCGTGCCTGAACGGCGTCAAGGGCGAGGCGAACACGTTGAACAAGCGCCGCGGCCGCAAGGATGCGGTGCACTCGGCGCTGGATGCCGCGCGCATCGACCGCAAGACGCTCGAGTCCATGCTCGAGGCCATGCAGGGCTCGTTCCCGATGTTCCGCCGCTACTTCAGGGCCAAGGCGCAGAAGATCGGCAAGGAGAAGCTCGCCTGGTGGGACATCTTCGCACCGCTGGGCAGGCGTGACAAGGTGTATTCGTTTGATCAAGCCCGCGACTTCATCCTCGAGAATTTCGGCAGATTCTCTGCCGACCTACGGGCGTTTGCCCAACGCGCCTTTGAAAACCGCTGGATCGATGCCGAGCAGCGTGAGGGCAAGCGCGGCGGCGCATTCTGCATGGGTGTCGCGGGTGTCAAGGAAAGCCGCGTGCTGTGCAACTTCGACGGTTCCTTCGACCAGGTGAGCACCATCGCGCATGAGCTGGGGCACGGCTTCCACAACGAGTGCGCGTATGCCGCCGGAAAGACCGAGTTGCAGCAGCTCACGCCGATGACGCTGGCCGAGACGGCCTCCACGATGTGCGAGACCATCGTGACGGAGGCGGTGCTGGCTGTGACGAAGGATCCACAAGAAGAGCTGGCGGTGCTCGAAGCGCAGATCCAGGGCGCTGGCCAGGTAGTGGTGGACATCTATTCGCGTTACCTCTTCGAGAAAGAGGTCTTTGAGCGCCGCGACCGGGCCGAACTCTCGGCGGACGATTTCTGCGAGATCATGGAGCGCGCGCAGAAGGCCTCCTACGGCGACGGCCTTGACGAGCGCCATCTGCAGAAGTACATGTGGACCTGGAAGCCCCACTACTATTCGCCGGGCCTGTCGTTCTACAACTTCCCCTATGCCTTCGGCTTGTTGTTCGCCACCGGGCTGTATGCAATCTACAAACAGCGCGGCGCGGCATTCGTGGAGGACTACAAGAAGCTGCTGGCTGCCACGGGCGAGGCCAGCGCGGCCAGCCTGGCAAAGCGCTTCGGCATCGACATCCGCACGCGCAAGTTCTGGGATGACAGCCTGGCCATCATCGGGCAGCGCATCGACCGGTTCTGCGAGATCTAGCCGGGAGAGCCCAGCGGCGGCCATGGAAGTCCGCGTCACGGCCTGGTCCGGATCGGCGGCGCCCACGGAGCAGTCCTTGCGCCTGATTATGCAGGAGCAGGGTCTGAGGCCCCATGCGTGGGGGAACGGACCGTTCGACCACTACGCGCCGCACAGCCACAGCTACGACAAAGTGATCTACGTGGTCAGCGGCGGGATCAGCTTTGGCCTGCCCCAGGAGGACCGCAAGATCGAGCTCAGGGCAGGAGACAGGCTCGACCTGCCCGCGCGAACGATGCACGAGGCGGTGGTGGGCGACCAAGGTGTGGTTTGCCTGGAGGCGCACACCGGCTGATCCCTTGGCCGCCGACCGCGTCGCCGACACAAACGAAAACCTCCGGGGTGCTGCGGACCCCGGAGGTTTGATTCCTGATCTTGCCGCCGGCGTGAGCGGCGCGACGGGCGATTACTCGCCCGACGACCAGCCGCGCAGCTTCATCGCCTTGACCACGCGGTCGATGGCGACCATGTAGGCCGCGTCGCGCATGTAAACCTGGTGGCTCTGGCTCATGTCGAGCACGGCATGGAAGGCCTGCGTCATCTTGGTGTCCAGCTTGTCCAACACTTCCTGCTTGGTCCAGTAGTAGTTCATGTCGTTCTGCACGGACTCAAAGTAGGAGGTCGTAACGCCGCCTGCATTGCACAGGAAGTCCGGAATGTCGAAGATGTTATTGGTCTTGAAGTACTCATCCGCTTCGGGGGTCACCGGGCCGTTGGCGCCCTCGGCCACCAGCTTGATGCGTTTGGACATCTTCTTGATGGTGTCGGCGTTGACATGGCCCTCAATGGCGGCCGGGATGAGCACGTCGGCTTCCTTTGTGATCCACGCATCGCCGTCCTCGATGACATAGCCCTTTTCCTGCGCCCTCTTCTTCTGGATTGTGCCGTACTCATCGACGATTGTCATCAGGAAGCGCGGATCCACGCCATCCTTGTGGCTGTAGGTGTAGGACTTATTGTCGGAGCGGTCCCAGCACGAGACGCAGGCCACTTTTCCGCCCAGCAGTTCCATGAAACCGATGGCAGCATACTGCGCCACGTTGCCGAAGCCCTCGATGGCCGCGACGGAGTTCCTCGGATCCATCTTTAGATGCTTCATGGCCTCGCGCACGGTGTAGATCACGCCGTAGCCGGTCGCTTCAGTGCGGCCCTCCGACCCACCGCCGCCCAGGGGCTTGCCGGTGAACACACCGGGCGTGTACTGGCCGACAAGTTCCGAGTATTCATCCATCATCCAGCCCATCATCTGCGGCGTGGTGCCGACGTCCGGGGCAGGCACGTCGTTGCGCGGGCCGATGTTCTTCCACATGACGCCCACCCAGCCGCGGCACAGGCGTTCCTTCTCATGCACCGAAAGCGTGGATGGATCCACAATGATGCCGCCCTTGCCGCCGCCCAGCGGGATATCGGCCACGGCGCACTTCCACGTCATCCAGGTCGCCAGGGCGCGCACGGTATCCATGGTCTCGTTGGCGGCGAACCGGATGCCACCCTTGTTCGGACCGCGGGCGTCGTTGTGCTGCACGCGGAAACCCTGGAAGACGCGCGTCGAGCCGTCGTCCATGCGGATGGGAATGCGGAACGAGTACTCGCGCATCGGCCAGCGCAAGACCTCAGAGACCGCCGGGTCCAGGTTGAGCAGTTTGGCCACGTGATCAAACTGCTTCTGGGCCATTTCGAAGGCGTTGAGTTGTTCTGGCATGATTCACTCCTGGGAAATTCTGATGAGAACATAAGCGGGCAGCCCCGTCCGGGATGCCCGCTCAACAACGGGTGATGTCGTCTAGACCATTCATGGCGCTGAGGTCCAGGCCGAATGCGAATTAACCTTACCCGACTCCATTGGGCGGGTCAATATGAAAAACATCACAAATCGATTGTGCGCTATTGCGAAAGCTGGCGCTCGAGCTCTGATCGCACGACCTGTGGATTGGCCTTGCCGGCCGCCTTCTTCATGACCTGCCCAAACAGGAAGTTGGACACGGCAGTCTTGCCCGCCCTATAGCTCGCCACCTCGTTGGGATTCTCCTTCAGTGTTTCTGCCACCCATCCGGAGATGTGGGATTGATCTGAGACCTGCTTCAAGCCGCGCGTTTCGACGATGGAGGCTGCCCCTTTGCCCGAGGAGAACATTTCGGTCAGCACTTCCCTGGCGCTGGAGAGGTTGATCTGCCCCTGCGCCACGATGCGCACCAGTTCCGCCAGCGCCTCAGGCGCGATGCGCGGCTTGCTGAAGGCCTCGGCAGTTCCGCCGCCCGCGGCTGACTGGTTGACCAGGGAGAACAGGTCGCCGAGGATCATGTTGGCAACACCCTGCGCCGTTGCAGAGCTCGCCGCCCGCTCGAAGTAGTCCGCGACCGCCTGCTCCTCGGTGAGCCGCCAGGCATTGTAGCTGTTGAGTTTGTACTGCTGCATGAAGCGCTGAACCTTGGCGTACGGAAGCTCGGGCAGCCCGGCCGCCACGCGCGTGACCCAATCCGGCTCCACCACCAATGGCGGAAGGTCGGGCTCGGGAAAGTAGCGGTAGTCGTGTGCTTCCTCTTTGCTGCGCTGGGAGTACGTCTGGCCGCGCGCCTCGGACCAGCCGAGTGTCTCCTGGTCGATCACACCTCCCGCCGCCAGGACTTTGCTCTGGCGATCGATCTCATACAGGATGGCGCGCTCCATGGCGCGGAATGAGTTCAGGTTCTTGACCTCGGTGCGCGTGCCAAGGGGCGCTGGAGCCGTACCGGGCGCGGTCTTGGGCCGCACCGATACGTTGGCCTCGAAGCGCATCACCCCCTTCTCCATGTCACCGCTGTTCACTCCCAGATAGCGCAGGATGTCGCGCAGGGCCTCGCCGTAAAGGCGTGCCGCCTCAGCAGATTGAAGATCGGGCTCGGACACGACCTCCAACAGCGGGACCCCGGCGCGATTCAGGTCCACCAGGGAATACGACTTGTCGTCGCGGTCGATATGCGTGAGCTTGCCGGTATCTTCCTCGAGGTGCACCCGGCGCACGCGGATGACCTGTTCGCCATCCGCCGTCCGGATCGTGAGTCTGCCGTTCACTGCCAGCGGGTGCTCGTATTGCGAGATCTGATAGCCCTTGGGCAGGTCCGGGTAGAAGTAGTTCTTGCGGGCGAAGATGCTGGTTGTCTGTACCTCGCACTGCAGCGCCAGCGCCACCTTGATGGCGTACTCGACGGCCGTCTGGTTCACCACCGGCAGCGTGCCGGGCATCCCGGCGCACACCGGACACACAGCGCTGTTGGGCGCGGCCAGCGTGTTGTCGACCACCGCGCAATTGCAGAACATCTTGGAGCGCGTCTGCAGCTCCGCGTGTACTTCAAGCCCAATGACCGGTTGGAATTCCATGCCTGCTTCCCGCACGCAAAGACCACGAAACGGGCGTGCTCTCAGTCGTTCGTGTCCCTGGTCCCAGATTCCCTCTGTGCCCCGGCGCCAGCGGGCGCCAGAGAAAAGACCGGGCTTGGCGCCCGGTCATGGATTCAGATCGTCGTCGGCGCTGTCGTCTTCGCCATCGTCCACTTCATACTCGACCTGCTCCCGGTCGAGGTACACCCACAGAAGCAGGACCTGGCCGTTCGGCGTCTCCATATTGCGCGCCGCCAGGATGGGCGCGGTCTGTTCGAGGCCCATGTCATTGCGGTAGTGCAGATGGATGTGCCCCCGCCCGCGCCAAGCCCTGTGGCAGCGCTCCACAAGCGCAATGCCGTTCAGGGTGCGCAGCTTCGTCAGCGCCGGAACCAGCACATGCGGGCTTTCGTTCATTCCCATGGCCCAGCCGTCGTCCACGTGCTCGAAGATCGGTGGAGGACCTTCAATGATCGTGATCTGTTCGTCCATGTGATGCCTTTTCGATACCCTGCTCTGCAAAAATCATACCATACAAGGGTTTCGGGCCGCCGTGCAAGGGCCTCAGGCCCGGAGACTTCTCAGTATTTCCTTAACCAAACCGGGCCCCCGATAGATGAGCCCGGTGTAGATCTGCACCAAGGCCGCGCCCATGTCGAGCCGGCGCTGTGCATCCTCCGGGCCAAGGATACCGCCGGCGCTGACGACGGAGACTTCCCCGGGAACGCGGCGCACGACGTGCTGCAGGATCGCCTCGCTGCGCACGCGCAGCGGCGCGCCGCTCAGCCCGCCCTGCTCGGAGGCGTGTTCCGAGCGCAGCCCCTCGCGGGCAACGGTGGTGTTGGTGACAATGACCCCATCCATGTGCGTGCGCACGATGGCCTCCAGCGCAGCATCCAATTCGGCATCGGTCATGTCCGGCGAGAGCTTGACCAGCAAAGGCAGGCGGCGCTTGATGCGCTCCTGTTCGATGCGTCGTTGGGCATGCAGCTGCGCGAGCAGAGCCTCGAGGGCATCTGCCCCCTGCAGGAGGCGCAGACCGACGGTGTTCGGAGAGCTGACGTTGATGGCCAGGTAGTCGGCATGCGAGGCGAAGTTCTGCAGCAGCGACAGGTAGTCCATCACAGCCTCTTCGTTCGGCGTGCCGGCGTTTCTGCCGATGTTGACCCCGAGGATGCATCCCGCCGTGAACCTCAAGGCACGGGGATCCTGGGCAGCGCTGTGACGGCCGGGCATTCCCAGCATTTCGCCCAGCCAGTTGCCGCGCATGCGGGGGCTCATCCGCCGCTGCATGTAGGCAGAGCCCCTGCTGGGGAAGCCCATGCGGTTGATTACCGCCTCCTCCTCGACCAGCCGAAAGACGCGCGGCCTGGGATTGCCGGGCTGCGCCAGGGACGTGACGGTGCCGACCTCGATATGGCCGAATCCCAACGCTGCCAGCCCGCGTACGGCGCGCGCGTCCTTGTCGTACCCCGCGGCGAGCCCGACGGGGTTCTTGAACGTCAGCCCGAAGGCCGTGACAGGTCTGGAAGGCGCCGCATACAAGA
>JAZDHO010000182.1:0-2378 GCA_043805815.1 Chloroflexota bacterium | reverse complement strand
GCCCACTTCTTTCGCTCACATATATTGTATAGCCGGTAGGCAAGATCCCGGGCCGTCTCGCCGATCCCACCCAGCTTACGGAGCAGTTCTGCCGCACCCTCTTCACCCTTTTGGTCCAGTGCACGGATGAGATGCTGCGTTACTTCCCAGATAGTGAGCCTATTGTCTTTTGACGGGTCCCAGTCCGACGGCATGTCGTTCCGACTGACAAGCTTCACCTTCCCACCCCGGGCCGATACCATCCCGTCTTCCACGAGACCATTGATAGCCGTGTTCTTGGCTTTGGAGAGTGTCTCGGCTATACCGAACTCACCTTCATCTGTTCCATGCTGTTCGAACCATGCCAATGCCCAACGCGTATCGGCATCAAACTCGCCTTCCTGTTCGGCGAGAACCTCATCAAGGGTCTGATTGATGAGCGCCAGCGCCGTGCGCACAGTCATTGCCTTGCCGCTTGACTCCATTACGCGAGAGTAGCGGGAGAATACTGCCATCCCGGGGCCGATGGAAGCCTGAGCGAGATCAACCGGGGCGATGTTGCCCTGCTGGAGGTGGCGCAGCGCATCGGGCAGCATGCGCTTGAGCTCGGCGACAAAAGAGCGACGGTCGGTCTGCACGCCGGGGACGCCGCGCTGACGGCAGGCTAGCACGATGTAAGAGGCCAGCGCGTTGGAACCCACCGCGCGCATGCGCCAAGCCTGCGAGGCGCGCACCGGCCAAGTGGCCGTGATTTGGAAGCCACTGGAAACAAGCGCCTCGAGAAGCGTCTCCCAACCAGTGGTCAAGTCTACGCCTGGCTCATCTCCGTCGTCCGGCTCGCCACTATCCTCGTCGTCCTGCTTGAAGGCGTAATAGACGGTGAGCGGAAAGCGCGGGTCCATCTTCTCGCGCAATGCGCTGAAAGCATTGCGGAATCCCGACTCGAAATGCTCTCTCGCCCTTTCCTTGTCGCCCCCGAACTGCTCCGGCGACGCGGTCAGTTCCTGAATTTTGGGCACGAGCACGGTGCTAAACAGCTCCGGATAGAGCTCGCCGATTGTACGTCGTAACCAGATGTAAAAAAAGTCACTCAGCACGGCATAGCCAATGTTGTCGTAATAGGGCGGGTCGGTGCTGACTAGCAGGTTGTTGAGTTCATTCGCCCCCGTGGCGGCATCGATCTGACGGGCATAACCGAGCTGGTCGGAACCGGCTGTGAGCACCTCAACACAATCCGCGACGTACTCGCTGCACGTGTGCCAGGCACCGACCGACTCGCCGAGCATATTGGCCTCCCCAAAGTCCCAAACCATTGGAAGCGCTTGCCGCGTGAAGAGATGCATCACCTTCTGGTTAGATGCCGCCCATACGCAAAGAACGTTGTTGAAGTCAACGCAGCGATCCAACGCCAAGGCCAAGAAGCTGGTCACAGTTCTGGCATAGGCGTCTGCGTCTTCGGGCAGCATACCGGCGCCAACGGCGTCTCGCCTCATATCTGCCCAAATCGCTTTCACCAGATCGCTCAGCGTCACCATAGTAGTAAGTTGACGTGGAGTGAATAATTGCCAGTGCTTACGGATCCCATAGTTCTGCACCCGGAATCCAAGTGCTTCCTCCGGCAAATCCGTCTCGGGGTATCCCGACGCTGTCGCTGCAGCAGCCTCCGCCTGCTCTGCAGTGGGTTTCAGATAGATGCGACCTCGACGGACCTCCGCTACTACAGCCAGCAGCGTCATGCCTATGCGGTTCCGCTGTCCCTCGTTGCGAATGTACTCGAATGTGATCGGCGTACCGCTTAGCAGGCAGCGAAAGCCGCCCTTGCCTATCTTGGTCCCGGCCGAAACCGTCGTGCGATCTGCCGGTGTTCCCGTTCTCACCTCGAGGTGATAGGTTCCCGCTGCTTTGTCCACGACGGGCTCCAGCCACGCGAGGGTGCCCTTCTTGCTGGAAAGCCAGTAGGTGCTGATAAGTGGGACATACGCGCCTTTCGCCGACGGGTTCGGGCTGGCCACAGTCCGGGCCCAAATCCAGGCGATGACGTTCGCTTCCCCTCCCCCGTATTCCTTGGGTAGTCTCACCCTGGGGTAAAGATGCCCTATCTTCTCGATGGCCTTTTGTCGAATGAGACGTCCGTAGTAGCGCACGTCGTCTGCAAGTCCATCCGCACCTTTCCACTCATAGCTGCGCAACTTGTTATCTCGTGTCTTGGGATTGACAGGCGGGTGGTCTGCCCAGCGGGGGACAATTTCAAGATTGCACTTATTGAGGAGTACCGCAACAGGGTTGAGATCTCCTGCATGCGCTTCAAACCCTAAACGGTTTGCCTCAAGCGGGATGGAGCCGCCTCCTGCGAAAGGGTCGAGGACTGGGGGGAATTTCCCATTGCAATGTTTAAGCAT
>JAZDHO010000181.1:0-2075 GCA_043805815.1 Chloroflexota bacterium | reverse complement strand
TTGAGCATATCCGCAAACCGTACTTCGTGAATGGTCTGTCGCAGCGCGAGATCGCATCATCTGCATTCGCGGAAGGAGGGCCGTCCCTCAGATTGGACGAACAGCATCGGAGCGGAGCGACTGTGGTTGGGACCTGGACTTGCCCCGTTTTCGTGGACAGTCTAACGCTATGTAGCGACTGCCTCGTGTCCCACCGGTTTGTTCCGGAGATCTGAGTTCGCCACCACCCTCTCGTACTCTTCCGGGCTGCGGTACCCCAGCGCCGAATGACGCCTCTTGTGGAGCATCCCGGCGCAGCTGAAGATTGCGCTCGCCAGGGTCTGCCGGCTGGCCCATTCCCGAACGGCGCCGGTGAATCGAGGGCAGCCCGGCGATGTCACACCCGGATTCGCTAATCAGAATACTGCCTCGACGGCGGTGACAGAGTCTATGAACTGGCCAGAGGTGCAGCATGGTGCCAGGGAATTGGCAAGGGTCACGCTCCGGTAGCCCTTGGACCCGGAGACCGAGCAGAGAAAGCAAAGCCTGGCTGGGGGTTTGGGGGCGAAGCCCCCAAGCTAGCAGGGACCACGCTCTAGGATGCCCTTAGCAGCCCGTTGAAGAAGGCGGTTTTGTGGGAAAGCGCTATGCGGCCAGTTGGAAGCACAGAATCGGCCCCAATACCCTCTCCGGCGTGGTCTGACCGATTAGCAGCCTCTTGAGCCGCCCAATGGCCCGCCAGAAACGCGACATAAAGGCGAGAATGGTCAAGCTTGAGCCGCCCTGCGCCTGTCGCGGCTTCCCGAGGCCATAAAGATTGCGCATCACCAGCGCTAGATTGAACCCGCCCACATGGATCAAGAGCCGTTTGAGGATGTTCTCACGACCGCGCAGGTGCGTCCGCCTCATCCTGCCAGTCTCGTAGTTGTGTGCGAAAGACCGCTCCACCAGTTCGCCACGCCGCCTCAGCAGGAGTTTACCGTACTCACTGCTGATCCGTTCGCGGTTGGCGTACACCGCGTCCCGCTCCTCTTCTTTGCCGTCCCAGTTGCGGCGGCCCTTGCGCAGTGGCTCGCTAACATAGCTGCGCAGCTCCATCTCCGCCAGGACCTTCAACAGCGGGCCGCTGTGGTAGCCCTTGTCGCTCACGACCTCCGCCAGAAGCTGCTCAGCAATCCGGCTGGCCGTTTGCGGATCCTGGGCCACGGCCAGCAACTGCTCGCCCGCCGCGGCCAACGTTTCATGTATCGTCGCCGTATCGCCCTGATCCGCCGCCTGCAGCGTCACTCCCACCACCGCTCCGGTCTCCATGTCCACCGCATGCTCGGCTTTGTGGGCCAGGTGAGTCGTACCGTCCTTCATCTTGGTGATCCTGGCGTCCGGATCTTGCGGGTTGTGCCAGTCCTGGTTGGACGCCTTGTTCTTGCGGGTCTTGTCTACTTTGGCCAGATCCTCCCGCGTCGGCGTCTCGATCCCCGACGACTTGACCAGGTCCGTCAAGAAACCGTCGTAGCTCTGCCCGCTGTCCCGACGCACGATGCTCCGCATCGCCGCATTGGCCTCCAACGTCGTAGCATCGATGCCCACCGTCTTGCCCCGCAATAGGCCGCTGGCCGCCACAACCTTGAGTACCCAAGTGAACACTGCCTGATGCGTATCCACGTCGATCCGCTGACGCGTCCTGCTCAGGCTGGAGTGGCCCGGCGTCATCTGAGCCAGGCCATAGCCCAGGAACTCCCGCAACCCCAGGCTGTCCGAGCACCGCCAGGCGATGCCCCGTTCGCTGTCGATGCCCTCGAAGTAGCCGATCAGCAGCATGCGGAAGTAGGCCCCAGGCGCGATGCTCGGCCGGCCAATTGTCTCGTGGTAGAACCTGGCGCACAGCTCTTCCACGAAACCGTCAAAACCATGCTGGGCAAGCAGTTGATTCAGCCGCTCATAGAAGGGGTGACCTTTGGACTCCGGCAGATCGGCCGTCGCAACCCAGATGTCCGCTTGCCGCTGCCGCTTCTGTTTGCCCATCGCCATCGTTCTCGTCCCCCTTCAACCAGTACTACTACACCCCCGCGGTATAGCCTTTTTCAACGGGCTGCTAG
>JAZDHO010000180.1:0-2949 GCA_043805815.1 Chloroflexota bacterium | reverse complement strand
GGCTTTGCGTGGAAGCGAGGAGGCTGGCCGCGTGACCGCTCTCCCCCAAGGCCTTGCTGATGATGCTGCTGCCAACGGTGCGATGTCAGACGGCGAGAAAGTCGGGCTGTTCAAGCGCCAGCGGGAGGAGTTCTTCCCGTTCCACTACAGCTGGGACTCGCCCAATGAAATGCAGGAGTACGTTGAAGAGGAATGGGCGGACTCTATCGGAGTAGAAGAAGCAGTGTGGACGCGAATTCGGTCGCTCTGGGCGCTGGCCGACGCCGACGCGCGCGTGCGGGTGCGACTCAAGATGCTCATCACACGCTGGGTGAAGGCAGGGTAGTCGCACGCCGATCGCGCGGCATCGCTGGGCCCGGTACCTGCTGGCCGAACTTCGGAATTCAGCACGACAAACAGGAATCCGCTCGCCATGGCCCGTGAGTCGAAAAAGGGAGTCCTGCTCCGGATGCTTGCCATCCTGGGCGGGTTGCTCCTGAGCTTGTTCATCAACTACCACTCGTATCTGACCGACTTCAATTTGGTTCCGGGCGATCGAGGCGACACACGACTGCTCGTATTCACGCTTGAGCACTGGTTCGGCGTGTTCACTGGGCAAGAGGCGTTCTATGCCCTGCACATGTTCTATCCCGACAGCCTGCCGCTGGCATACGCAGACGGCTTGTTCCTTCTTGGGCTTCCATATTCCGCCTTCCGGCTCCTTGGCCTGGACTATTTCACGTCCTACCAGCTTCTCCTGGCGTTCATGACGGCGCTGGGTTACTGCGCATGGGTCGCGCTGCTCCGGCGTGCATTGGGGCTCGAGGCGGGCGCCGCGGTCCTCGGAGCGATCTTATTGGCCAGCCTGAACTCGCTCCAGTTCCAGGCGGACATCGGCAAGTTGACCGCGATTCATCTCTTCCCGGTGCTGATAGGGCTGCTGTGGGTATTCGCCCGCGCTGATGGGACGACCGGCTGGAGGGCAACGCTGAGCCTGATGGGTTTCGCCGGCGGCCTCGGGCTGCTGTTCTTCACAAGCTACTATCCTGCCTGGTTCTTCCTTTTCACACTGGGACTTCTTGGACTGGTCACCTTTGTTGCCAGCATGGTCCTCGAGGATCCGCGGATCGGGTTGCGGAAGGTTGGCGACCTTCTGGCCGCTCGCGGTTGGCAAGTCGCCCTCGCGCTTACTATCTTTGGCGTCTCGCTCATACCCTTTTTCGCCACATACGCGCCTCTGATCCAGTCCAACTCGAGCCGGAGCTTCAGCCTGGTCCTCGAATACTCGCCGACGATCCTCGATGTCGTGAACGTCACAGACCAGAACTACGTCTGGTCGCCTGTCCTGCGCGCCCTCGGTTTCGACTTTGGGACTCGGGAGGCGCAGATGGGGTCCCCTATCCTGGTGCTGCTGCTCGGCATCATCTTCTTCCTTGTGCTGGCGTCCCGTGTGCGGGCGTCAGGCTGGCGCAACATGGCCACCGGGGATCGGCTCCTGCTGCTTCTGTCCGTGACGGCCATCGTACTTGTCGCTGTAAGCATCAAGGTTGGTGGATTCTCACTGTGGTACCCGATCTACAGGGCAATTCCAGGAGCGTCTGCGCTGAGGGCCCTGGGCCGGATCCTGATGATGCTCGACATCATCGTCGTCCTCGTCGCCATTTGTGGACTGGACGAGCTCATCAGGTCGCTCAAGGCACGGATCGGTGCAGCGGCGCCGTACCTGACCGCGGGCACAGCGATCCTCGGAGCATTGCTTGTTGCAGAGCAGGCAAACGGCATTTCCTTCCGGTTGGATAAGGCCGGTCAGATCGCATTGGTGCACCGGTACAAGTCTCCCGCTGTACAGTGCGATGCCTTCTTCATCAACAACGTCGAGTCTGACGATTTGCCTTTTGGATACTATCAGCTCGACGCAATGATGGTCTCGATGCAGCTGGGTATCCCAACCATCAACGGATACTCAGGTTTTGAGCCGCACGAGGCCTTCACGCTGGTCCCGAAAGGGGTCGAATACAAGTCCAAGATCATGGATTGGCTGCGGTCGCATGGTGCCACGGAGGGGATCTGCGAGCTGGATTTCCAGACCGGCGCGTTCCGGCCGACGAATGTCCTCGCGGAGTACGAGGAATACAGGCGCCTCTACCTGGCAGACATTCTTAACAAGTTTTCGTCGCTTCATGCAGCTGCGACCGGATTCCTAGCCGATGGCAATGCTCTAGCCGACCTGTATCCGCAGTATCTGCAGGAGCACGGCTACCTGGATCCATCGCTGGGATATCAGTCAGGGGCCCGGTACAAGTGGCTGCAGGATCGATATTGGATCGGCGAGAGGCAGTGCAACAATACCGGGTGTTTTGGCATCGGCGTCGTAGGGAGCTATGCCGAAGTGAGAGACATACTGGAGGCCTTCGGCGCCCGGGCGCGCCGCGTGTACTTCCCGGGCAAAGAGGAGTGGCACGCCGGCGATCCTGTGCACGAGAGCGCCCCGGGTGAGTTGCTCATGATCTTTGAGGCCGATGATTTCGGGCCCTGATGGGGATCGTAAGAGAACTGCAGCCGGCTGGGTTAGCCCAACCGGCGGCAGTCTTCGATGGGATCAGTGCGAAGTGGATCAGGTCCCAACCGCGAGACGAGTGATGGCAACGAATTCGTCGCGCTGGAGGCTTGCGCCCCCGACCAGGGCGCCATCGATCTCCTCGCAGGCGAAGTACTCGCCGGCGTTCGCGGACGTGACGGATCCTCCATAGAGCACGCGGATCGCTTGCGGGACCTCCGTACCGAACAGCCCGGCCAGGGCGGGACGAATAACCTGGCCGACTACATCATTGGCAGCCTGCGCGGACGAGGCCTTGCCCGTGCCAATTGCCCAGACAGGCTCGTAAGCCACCACAATTCGCGGCGCAAAAGTGGCCTGCAGTCCGGCAAGTCCAAACTGGATCTGTCGTCCGACAACTTCTGACGTCCGCT
>JAZDHO010000179.1:0-2927 GCA_043805815.1 Chloroflexota bacterium | reverse complement strand
GTCTGCAGGCCGGTGTTCGCCTGCTGAAAAGGCGCGAGGGCCTGCTGCGTGGTTTGCTGGAAGCTGCGCACGATGTAGTAGGCTGCTCCGGCGATTACAATTAGAATCAGAATGGACAGTAGAGTTGAAATCAGGTTCGAGGCACGATTCTCCTGCATGCACCACCTCCGTGCTCAGACTACCGGCGCGGCGCGCCGTCTTGCACCCATTATAACGAGGCGGCCCCGATAGAGGCTCTTCGCAGTTCCCCGGCAGCTATGAGAATAGCACTCCCATTCATGCTGCTCGGAATTGCCGGCTGCAGCCTGCCGGTGCAGGTGGACCTGTTCGCGCAGGCGACCACCACACGCAGCCCGACCGCGATCCCAACAGCGATCCCACCCACCCCCACGGCACCGCTTGGCACGGAGACGAATCCGGTGGTGGTTGCGCTCCCGCCGTCCACCCGACCCGGGGGCGAGGTGCTCGAGGCGGGGGATGCCCTGACGTTCCTGCTGCAGAAGAATACGGGGTATGGGTTCGTGTCCGTCATACCGCCGAGCGAGATCGAGCTGATCAGGGGCTTCGGGAACGGCGACGCGCACATCGCATCGCTTTCGCCGTTCGGCTATCTGCTGGCAAGCGATCAGGGGAAGGCAGAGGCGGCCTTCGCGCGCGAGCAGGATGGGAGCATCTTCTACGGCGCCGAGTTCATTGCCCCCGGCGAGCTCAACTTCCTGTCCTACTACGATCCTGTGGAGCAGGCAAATGTCGCAGAGACATCCGTTGCGCTGGCGCAGCTGGCGCAGAAGAAGCCGTGTTGGACGGACCCCTTCTCCCCTTCGGGCTATGTGGTGCCCCTGGGAACGCTGAAAGCGGCAGGGATCGCGACGCGCGAGCCTGCTTTCCTCGCCAGCCACCCCGCGATCGTGCGCGCGCTGTATGCCGGCGGTATCTGCGACTTCGGCGGCACGTATGTGGACGCCATTGCCTACCCGGGCCTCGAAGACGAGCTGCCGGACGTGACGAAGCGGATCCTGGTGATCTGGCGCATTCCGGCGATCATCCCCTATGAGACGCTGGTCTTCAGCCGCAGCATGCCATTGGAGATGCGCCGCTTGCTTACGCGCACATTCGTGGACCTGATGGCAACGCCCGAGGGCAAATCCGCGATCCAGACCCTTTATGGTTTCAACGCCATGCAGATCGTGAACGATGGGCAATATGCAGAGTTCCGTGCGGCTGTCAGGACCTCTGGTCTTGACCTGCAGACATTGGTCGAGCGATGAACGTGCCACTGAGGCAGTTCTTGAGTTGATTCGCTTGCCTTAATGGCATGAATGGGATCATTATGGAAGTCGTGATCGGGTTTGATCCCGCAGAATCCCCGATGTATTCCATTCGAGAGGAGAAACACATGTCCAAACGCCTTACCCTCGCTCTGGTGGCGCTGATGGATTTCGCGAGCGCCAAGCCCCGGCAGAACCTGGTGTAGAGCGTCGCGTCCTCGCCAGCACATCACTCCCCAGCCCGCATGCGGGCGCTTGCGACCACGTGCTAAAGAGGGCGACGACAAGGGTCGCCCCCGCGGTCCTCTGTGATTGCGATATGCAAGGCGGGCGCTCTTCGCAATGACGTGGCGAGGTTGATATAATCGCCCGAATGCTTAAACAGCTTTGGAAGTTCCTGCGGAGCCTGCTGCTGGCTGTGGCGGTCCTGGGGTTGCTGGGGTTGATCGTGCCGCGGCTGATCACCACGATCTACAGCATGTCCCGCATCTACAACGTTGAAAATGCGCCTGCGGAGCGCGCAGCGATCGTATTTGGCGCCGGTCTGAGCCGCAGCGGCAGGCCCACGCCCATCCTGCGCGACCGCCTGGAGACGGCAGCGCAGCTGTATTTCGCCGGCAAGGTGGAGAAGCTGCTGATGAGCGGCGGTGAGTGGTCTTATGCCGGCAGCGAGCCTGAATCCATGCGTGAATACGCCATCGGCCTGGGGGTTCCCGAGGAGGCGATCGTGCTGGATCATGCCGGTCACCGCACGTACGACACATGCTATCGTGCCAAAGCCGTCTTTGGGTTGGACTCCGCGCTGCTGGTGACGCAGGCTTTCCACCTGCCGCGGGCCCTGTTCGTATGCAACGCCCTGGGCCTGAAGGCTGAGGGCGTGCAAGCGGCAAACCGGCGCTACTGGCCGGTGATGTCGTTCATCTGGAACGTCCGCGAGCAGTTCGCAACCGTTGCAGCGCTGGTGGACCTCTACGTGGACCGCCCCGTACCCGTGCTCGGTGAAGCGCAGCCGATGTTCCCGCGCACTCTGTGAGTCCTGGCTGTATAATGCTGAATAGCGCCGGGCATGGCCCTCTTATGGCCGGGCGCAATTGAGGCCAGAGATGGTAACCGAGGAATTCGAGAAGGTGATTGCCGAGGTCGGGAAACTCCCCGCGGATGACCAGAGATCACTGGCGCGGTGGATACTGGAGCAGCTTCAGGATGAGAAGCGCTGGCAGAAATCGTTTGCGGCGTCCCAGGACTTGCTGGAGAAGATGGCGAATGAGGCCCTGGAGGAGCGGGCCAAGGGCGGAACCAAACCCTATGGTCCATCCGCCAGATGAAGTCCAGCACAACAGAAGCGTTCTGGAAAGCCTTTGATCGGTTGCCACCGAGGGTCGAATCGTAGGCGCGACGTGCCTACGAGACCTCTGCATCGACCCCTTCCCACCCGGGATTACAGTTCAAGAAGATACACGCATCCCGCGAGATCTACTCAGTCCGCATCACCCGCAACTATCGCGCTCTCGGCATCCTTGACGGCGACCAAATCACCTGGTTTTGGATCGGATCCCATGCGGAGTACGAGCACATGCTGAGAGACTCCCGGAGGCGGAATTGACCCGCGACGAAGCCCTTGCCCTGGTACGCGAGTACGTCAAGAATGAAGGCCTGGTG
>JAZDHO010000178.1:0-3371 GCA_043805815.1 Chloroflexota bacterium | reverse complement strand
GGGATGTCCTCAATGATCCAGTCGCCTGGGCGAAAAAGTGTATCAACGATTACGGTGCGGAGATGATCTGTCTCCAATTGGCGAGCACCGATCCCAACGACGCCGATCGCAGCGCCGATGAGGCTGCCCAGACGGTGAAGAAGGTAGCCGAGGCCGTCGATGTGCCGCTGATTGCGTGGGGCACCGGAAACCTGGAAAAAGATACCGAAGTCCTGCGCGCGGTCGCGGAGGTGTGCCAGGGCAAGCACATCGTTCTCGGTCCTCTCGTGGAAGGCGATTATAAGAAAATCGGCGCCGGCGCCATGGCTTACAAGCATACGATTATCGCCTCCACCCCATTGGATATCAATCTTGCGAAACAGCTCAATATCCTGATGGGCAACCTTGGCATCAGCGATAGCGAGCTGATCATGGACCCCTTGGTGAGCAGCATCGGCTATGGTATTGAGTATGTCTATTCGGTGATGGAACGCGTCCGCATGGCTGCGCTGACGCAACAGGATGATAAATTGCAGTTTCCGTTAATTTGCAACATCGCCCGCGAGACCTGGAAAACCAAGGAGGCGAAAGTCGCCGAGGCCGATGACCCCAAGCTGGGCGATGCCGCAAAACGGGGTATTACCCTGGAGGCGATGAGCGCCATGCTGCTTCTCGTAGCCGGCGCCGACATCCTGGTCATGCGCCACCCGGAAGCCGTCAAGCTGATCCGGGAGATGATTGGAGACTTAGCTATCTGACATAGCGGTCGGGTTGTGGAGAAATATATGGCAGAGAAAGAAAAAGCAAAAAGTATCGATCCGGCATCCCTACAGATGATCGAAAAGGCGTCGTGCGATGGGGTGAACCTGTCGTTCGACCGGGCATTGGCAATCAAGCCCTGTCCCATCGGCGAGGTGGGGAGCTGTTGCAAGGTCTGCTCGATGGGGCCGTGCCGAGTGCCGCTGCCCAAGGGCAAGACATCCGAAACCCCGGAAGAGAAGCGCAAGCGCCGGGGGGTCTGCGGCGCTACCGCGGAGACCATCGCCGCGCGGAATTTTGTCCGGATGATCGCCGCCGGTGCGGCGGCACACTCGGATCACGGCCGTTCCGTCGCCGAACTGCTCCTGGCCGTCGGCAAGGGCGAGGTCAGCGGTTACGAAATCCGGGACGAGCAGAAACTGCTCGCCCTGGCAATGGATTTCGGCGTTGCCATCGAGGATCGCTCCACTGCGGAAATCGCCACCGATGTGGGCCGGAAGGCCTTGGCTGAATTCGGCCGCCATGACGGGGAGATCACCTTCATCAAACGCGCCCCCCTGAAACGTCAGGAGATCTGGCGCAAGAACGGCGTCGTGCCCCGCGGCATCGACCGCGAGATCGTGGAACTGATGCACCGCACCCATGCAGGCGTCGACATGGAGTATCATAATATCCTGCAGCAGGGGATCAGGGCATCCCTGGCCGACGGGTGGGGCGGCAGCATGATGGCCACCGATCTTCAGGACGTCCTTTTCGGCACCCCGTCGCCGGTCCTGGGGCAGATCAACCTGGGCGTCCTCAAGAAGGACGAAGTCAACGTGATCATCCACGGCCACGAGCCCCTGCTTTCCGAGGTGATCGTCGCGGCGGCGCATGACCCGGAGATCCAAAAACTGGCAAAGGAAGCCGGGGCACAGGGGATCAATCTGGCCGGCCAATGCTGTACGGCCAATGAAATCCTGATGCGTCACGGCATCCCCCTGGCCGGCAACTTCCTGCAGCAGGAACTGTCGCTTGTGACCGGCGCCGTCGACGCCATGGTCGTGGACGTTCAGTGCATCATGGAGTCGCTGCCGGACATTGCCCAGTGCTATCACACCAAGATCATCACCACCTCCCCCAAGGCGAAGATTGCCGGCGCGACGCACGTCGAATTCGATGAGCATCACGCCATGGAACGGGCCAAGGATGTGCTGAAGCTCGCCATCGAGGCCTATACCCGCCGCGGTAAGAACATCATGATCCCGGAAAGCAAGACCGATCTGGTGGCCGGGTTCAGCCACGAGACGATCAACTATATGCTGGGAGGCCTGTTCCGCGCCTCATACCGTCCGCTGAACGACAATATCATCAATGGTCGGATCCGCGGCGTGGCCGGCGTGGTGGGCTGCAACAACGCCCGTGTCACCCACAATGAGGCCCATGTCGTCATGGTGAAGGAGCTCATCAAGAACGACGTCCTGGTGCTTCAGACCGGGTGCAGCGCCATGGCCAGCGCCATGGCAGGTCTCATGGTCCCGGAAGCCGCGAAGCAGTACGCGGGCGCAGGATTGGCGTCGGTCTGCGAGGCCGTCGGCATGCCGCCGGTGCTCCACCTCGGCTCCTGCGTGGATAACAGCCGGATCCTGGTGGCGGCGACTGCCATGGTGAAGGACGGCGGCTTGGGCGACGACGTGAGCGATCTGCCAGTGGCAGGCGCTGCGCCGGAGTGGTTCAGCGAGAAGGCCCTCACCATCGGCCAGTACTTTGTCGCCTCCGGCGTCTTCACCGTCTTTGGCGCCACGTGGCCGACCACCGGCAGCCCGGAAGTCACCGAATATCTCTTCGGAGGTTTGGAGAAAATGTACGGGGCCATGTGGGCCTTTGAAAGCGATCCGATCAAGGCCGCCCAGCGGATGATCGCCCATATCGACAAGAAGCGCCAGGCATTGGGGATCAGCAAGGCCAGGGAGCGGGTGTTGTTCGATATGGCGATGCGTCGCGAGTTGTAAGGAAATTAGATCTCAATTATAAAGGAGACTGATAGATGTCCCAGATCATTGCATCGGCTGCCATCCGCGGTGCCTATAAGATACTTGAACGCGCAGAGACCAAGTGGCGTCAGGCCATGGATCAGTGGGGCGGAAACGAGCCGGTCGGCTTTCCCAACACCGCCTATTACCTGCCGGTGATTTACGGCATCCTGGGGATCAAGGTGGAGAAGCTCGCCGACATGGAGGCGGTGCTTGAACGCTGCCGGCGCATTATGCCCCCGCCGGTGAAGGAGAATCATCCGCTGCCCTACCTGGGACCCGCGCTCGACGCGGGGATGGCCACCTTCTTTGCCGAAGAGGTGATCGAAGCGGTCCGTTATCTGGAAACGCCGAATTTCTACACGAAACTGGAAGATCCCACGGCCGATAATCTCTGGCTCGGAGCGGCTGACGACGTGATCCTGCGGAAACGCGGCGTCGAGTTCGTCGACGGTACGGCCCCCGGATTTGCCGCGATCCTGGGCGCGGCGCCGACCAAGGAGATCGCCGTTCAGATCGCCACCGAGCTCCAGCAGAAGAACCTCTATGTCTTCATGAGCGCCGAAAATGAAGGGGTGCGGTTCAGCGAACAGCTCGTCGAGGCGGGCGTTCAGGTCGGCT
>JAZDHO010000177.1:0-3738 GCA_043805815.1 Chloroflexota bacterium | reverse complement strand
GCGGAAACCGCCGGAGCATACGGGAAGAGTGCGGTGCATCGGCCAGGCTATCGGTTAGATCGCTGCCGGCGCTGTGAAGGGCCTGATGCCTGCCGTGCTGCCACAGGAAGCTGCGGCTCACGTCGTATACCCGGCCCCGGT
This sequence comes from Chloroflexota bacterium, assembly GCA_043805815.1. Classification (GTDB taxonomy): domain Bacteria; phylum Chloroflexota; class Anaerolineae; order Anaerolineales; family Villigracilaceae; genus Fen-1038. The sequence goes on along the minus strand of JAZDHO010000177.1, from coordinate 3,597 downwards.
ATGCCACGTATGCCGGCGACCCGCCCTTGCCGTTGCATCGACGCAGTTCGCTCCTGGTGATGCGCCGCCACATCAGGGGTACGCGGCCCAAGACATGGGAGGTCCGACGCGCGCCGGGCCTCCCATGACCAAAGATGCACCTATCTCAGGAACTTGCCGACAAATGGAGAGGTTTCGCCGCGGCGCATGAAGTGCCCGGAAGGACCTTCACCCAGGAACTCCGAGAACCACGACTCGTGCTCGATCTCCTCGTTCAGGATGGCCGTGGCGAGCTCGTAGGTGCGATGATCCTTGCCGGCGGTGATATTGCAGATGTGGGTGTAGCCCCGGACCGCGCAGCGCTCAGCCTCCACCAGAACGGTCAACATGGCCTTCACGTCGGTTGGGTCCTTGGGCAGGCCCGCCGGCGGGCAGGCTGAAGCATCGTGGAAGTCCTTCATGTTCGCCGGCAGCTTGCCGCCCAGTTCGTAGATCCGAGGCACCAGCGCCTCGAAGTGATTCCGGTCTTCGATACGGGCCACCTCGGCGATCTCCTTGACGCCCTCGCCCTGCAGCCCGATCAAGTTCACGCGCAGAATGGTGTAATAGTAGAAGGTGGTGAGTTCAGCAGCCGCGTTCTTGACGAGCAACTCGACCAGTTGCTCGACGTTGACGCCGGCCTTCTCCACCATTTCTCGTGTCACCCTGGCCATCGTCTGCCTCCTTATCGAAGAGATTTGCCCTTTCGGTCACCCCTCGCCGGAATTCCGGTTGGTGCACGTGCCATTGCAGCCAGGCATCACCTCCTGTCTGTCATGCGCGTCGTGGAGCAGGCGTGCGGCGCGGCGCTGTGTGGGCCGCGGTCCTGCGTAGTCCATGATACGACCGAGCCCGCGCGAATGCAATCCTCAAAACGGTCTGCATTCTCTGCATGCACTGGATGCCCCCAAGCCTGGCCTGACGCTCTGCTTGAGAAGGTGCCGGGAAAGGCGCATAATGGATGCGGGTGAGAGGAGGGTGCGATGAAGGCGGAAAAACTCGGCGCGTGGGGGCTTGCCGGTGCATTTGTTGTGTTCGCCATCCTGGCATGCAACCTTGGAAGCGCAATTAGCCCTGCGCAGAACACAGTCGTTGATACTGCAATCCCGATCGTCCCGGCCGCCCCGGGCGTCCCACTGGCCACCGCCACTGTCACCGTCACGCATGTGATGGTGCCATCCAGTCCTCCGGGCTCGGGCGAATTGGTGTACGACGTCGTGTCGCAGGATACCGCGGCGGAGAAGCGTGCGCCGTACGGTGACTCGTACGACATCAATCGGCTGTCACGGCCCTTTCTGCAGGACATGACCTACGTTGCGGATCTGGACATCGCAACGTACACGGTTTCCAGCGACAACACCTGGTGGTACGTGTCGCTTGAGTTGATCGGTGGCAACCCGAATAACGATCTGGGCATTGACTACGGCGTCGAGCTTGACCTTGATCACGACGGATTCGGGGACTATCTCATCTGGGCCCGTCCACCCTATGCCGCCACTTGGGATACGGCGCCGGTTCAGATCTTCCAGGACAAGAACCACAATACCGGCGGCCTGTCAGCCGAGAGATCCGATGCGCCGATCACCACCGATGGATATGAGACGCCGATCTTCAATGGTGGGGTCGGCGATGCCGATCCCGACATGGCGTGGGTCCGGGTCAATGCCGGCTCCCAGGCCACCGTCCAGTTCGCCTTCAAGAAATCCTGGTCGGGCGTGGTCTTCATGTTGGGCGCTCTTGCCGATGCTGGCCTGAAGGACCCGGGCAAGTTGGACTACGTCGACCGCTTCACGATCGCCGAGGCCGGATCGCCGCTGCGCGAGAACTCCAACTACCCGCTGAAAGCCCTATTTGCATTCGACAACGTCTGCCGCGAGGCGTTCGGATTCGATGCGACCGGCTACGAGCCGCAGCTCTGTCCGAGGCTGGAGCCAACAGCAACCAAGAAGCCAAAACTGCCCACAGATGTGCCGCCGCCCAGCAGCTGCCAACCGCCGTCGGGTGGATGCGGAAATCACTTTCAGTGGCTGGGAGAGCCTTACTGCCGTTGCCAGGAAGTGATCTACTGAGAGCGCCAACCAGGAGGCGATCGGGGTGCGTTCGGGACAAGGCGTCCCCAGAACGCACCCCTTTTGCGCGCCCGCGCGAATGGGCGCTGATCCAGGGCTTCGCGCAAGGTTGTGTGTGGGATCTACGGCGTGCAGAAGCGGCTATCTGGTGCAGGGATCACGGGTAGATCGGTCTAAGGCGTGTATGGCGTCCACAGCGTGTTGCTGAAATTGCGTCCCCTCCCGGCCTCCCCCAAATCGACGTACGAGAATGAGATACGCTTGTATGGCCAGACAAAGGGTATGCAGATTCGCCCTGCACGTCGATTTGGGGCAAGGTGCCCACAGGGCGGAGGGGGCAACCCCAATTGCAGCCGATCAGGAAAGGCGACTCTTGCACAACTACTGTTGGAGCACAGAACACGCCAAGCCAGGAAGACTGTTGAACCTGACGACGACTCCCACCTGTCCGGCACACGCTTCGTCAGGTGGCGGGCTATCCCTGCCGACAGTATTTCATCGCTGGCTGACCATTACCAAGCGGAAATGAATGAGCAGACACGTATTCTTCTTTCGTTAGACACCCAACATTTCGAGTACCCGCGGGAACGCAATCGCAATACCCACACCGCCGGAAATCAGACCCAGACCTCCAAGCAACGCCGGCAGGAAATACAGGCTCATCCAGTTGTTGATCTGGGCTTTGTTTGGATCGCCAGGTTCATACAACACATCTATCTGCTGTCCGACTTTGAAGCGCGGCGGGTTGCTTGATAGGCTATCCTGCTTCGCAATAGTCTGCCCATCCAGTGTCCTGAATTGATATACAGCAGAATATCCGCCACCACTGTCACTGTCGGAACTGTTTCTCCTATACACCATTTGAATCACGGTGCCTTTGGCTTCCTTCGCCCGGCCGATGAAACTTCGGGTGCGCATGTAGAAAAACACAGCCAGCAGCACCAGCAAGCCGCCTATCAGACCAGCAACAAGCCCAAACGTTGAGTTGGCAGACATTCTGTTCTCCTCTTGAGTTGAGAAAACAAACAATCGCATTTATACATTTGTGGAACGGAACGAGTCCGGAAGTGTTGAACTCCACTTGAGGGTTTGTGTCGGGGTGGAGAACTTGCTTTTTCAGTTGACCGAGATCTAAGGAGTGATGCTCGATCAGCCGCCTGGCGGTTTGCGTGGTGAAGGCTGGCGCGCGTGGGCGGTCTTAGCGCCGAAACGCCAATGCAAAGAGCCGATTCTCACTGATAAGAAGGACTCGACCAAGAGCTAGAGAATGAAGGAAAACACCACCATTACTACGATGATCACAACCACTTGGATGCCAATATTTACCCAAAATCTCCGTGGTTCAGCCTTCCGGGAAATGCTGCGCGAATGCTGGTCCTGCCCAAGTACGATTGCTTCGGTTGCCACGCCTCTCCAGATCTCAAAGATGACCAAAGCGAGGCTGACACCACCAATGATCAGAACAACAAGGTTCGGATTGGCCTTAATCCAAGCGTCCATTTGATCTCCT
>JAZDHO010000176.1:0-45540 GCA_043805815.1 Chloroflexota bacterium | reverse complement strand
ACCGGCGCTTCACCCGGTGAGAGCGGCCATTGAACGCCCACAGTGGTGTCGTTCCAAAGCAGCGAGCGTTCCCATTGCGGAGCGTAGTAGTCTGTGGCCTTGTACAGCACTTCGGCCCAATCACTGAGCACGTAGAAGCCGTGGGCGAACCCAGGTGGGATCCAGAGCTGGTCTTTGCGCTCCCCCGAAAGGGTGGCACCCACCCAACGTCCGAAGGTGGGCGAGCTGCGGCGCAGATCCACGGCGACATCAAACACCTCGCCGGTCACGAGCCGCACCAATTTGCCCTGCGGCTGACGGATCTGGTAGTGCAGTCCCCGCAGCGCTCCCCTGCGAGAGCCAGAGTGATTGTCCTGCACGAAATCCGCCGGCAAACCGGCAGCCTCGAACTGCTGCCGGTGGTAGCTCTCCAGGAAGAAACCGCGGTCATCGGTGAAGAGGCGGGGCTCAATTCGGATCACATCCGGCAGCTCGAGGGGTGTGAATTGCATGGGGTGTTCGCGGGCGCGGCCTAGGCGGCGCGGTAGGCCTCAATGACTTTGGCGGCCGGCCCGATCGAGCGGATCTGGCCGTGCTCCAGCCAGGCTGCGCGGGCGCAGAGGTCGGCCACGGTGGACATGTCGTGGGTCACGATCAGGACGGTGGTGCCGGCGTCACGGAATGCCTGCATGCGGGCCTGGCACTTCCGCTGGAAAGCCTCGTCACCAACGGCCAGGACCTCGTCCACAAGCAGGATATCCGGCTGCCAGGCGGTGGCGACCGAGAAGCCCAGACGGGCGGCCATGCCGCTGGAGTAGGTGCGCAGGGGCGCCTCGATAAAACTCCCCAGTTCTGCAAAGTCCACGATCGAATCCATGCGGGCTTCCAACTCGCGGCTGGTGCGGCCAAGCAGCGTGCCATTGAGCATGACGTTCTCTCGGCCGGACAGTTCGGGATGAAAGCCGGCTCCGAGCTCCAGGAGCGGAGAGACCCCTCCGCCAAGACAGAGGCGGCCGCGCGTGGGCGTCAGAACGCGGGAGACAACCTTGAGGAGGGTGCTCTTGCCAGCTCCGTTGCGGCCGATGATGCCGAAAATCTCTCCCCGCTGCACTTCCAGGTTGATGCCGTCCAGGGCAAAGAAATCCGCATAGCGGACGCGGCGCTGCAGGCGCCGGATGGCGTACTCTTTGAAGGTACCCAGGCGCTCCTCGGGTGCGCGGTAGCGCACCGCCACGTCTTCAAGCCAAATCATGGCATCGGGAGACATGAGCGATGATGATCGGAGGCGCAGCTCAGACGCGGTACGTGAATTCATCGGCCCTTGACGAGAACACGATCCATCCCAGTGCGAGCGTGAGGAAGGCAATCGCGGCGGCCGCGCCGAGCTGGGGCAAGGATGGCAGCACGCCTGAGAAGATGGGTTTGCGGAAGATCTCCACCATGTAGTACATGGGATTGAGATGAAAGAACCAGTAGCGATACGATTCTGGAATCGCCTCCGTGGGGTAGATGACCGGGGTCATGTAGAGCCAGGCGACCAGCGCGAGCTGGTACATCTCCGCCACATCTGGAAAGTAGATCGCCCAAGCCGAGAAGAGCAGGCCGACGCCGAGCGAGAACGCAGCCAGGAGGAGAATCGAGACGGGCAGGAAAGCCATGGTCCAACGCAAGGGTAATCCAATGACGATGACGACAAGAAAGAGCGGCACAAGCGCCAGGAGGAGATTCACCAGTCCAGTGCCAATGGCGGATACAACGAAGGTGGTGCGCGGCAGGTAAATGCGGTGCAGCAGAGTGCTGCCCCAGACCATCTGCGTCATGGCTGCCGAGGTGGTCTGGGAGAAGAAATTCCAAGCCAACAGGCCGCTCAGGACATGCGCCGGATAGCCTTCCACCATCCGAAACAACTGGGAAAAGACGACGCTGAGCACCACCATCATGCCCAACGGGTTGAGCATCGTCCAGGCGATCCCCAGGGCTGAACGCTTGTAGCGCGAGACCAGGTCGCGGCGCACCAGCTGGTAGATCAGGTCACGGTACTTGAGGAGCCCGCGCAATTCTTCGAGCGCCACTGGACCGCGTTTGAGGCTGTCGTAGACCTCGGGCCGCGGAGGCGCAGTCTCAGTTTTCATGCAGCGTTGAAACCCCGGGGTTCAGTGATCATCGCGAGGTCCTTTGACGGGGAGGGAAGAGGCTCAGGCTGGAGCAAGGCAGCAAGGACAACGCCAGCGTGCAAGGAATCGCACGAGTCGTCCCCTGCGCAGACAATGCCGCAATACCAACACGGTTCAAGGAAGAGGGCAGTTGTTCCCAGTTTGAACGCTCAGGCAATTGGACCGCCGATCGTAATTCGACGGTCGCAAGGCCGCGCGTACGATCTTCTTCGGTTTCTTAAGAACACGAACGGGCACAAGTTTACCATGGTCCCTTCAGGCGGATTCACGCGTGCGGCGCTGAGGACGAAGGCGTGTGCTGAGCAGCACGGCTCGCGGCGGCGACAGGAAGCGGTGAGGCGTCCTGCAAAGAGCAGGCTTCAACCATCGGCACGTTGTTGGGCATCGCTTATAATCCGCAGACGGCCAAAACGCGTCCTCCGAGATGGCGCCTGCACACTCAGATGGCCGAGTCGTGAAAGGGGGAGGCTCGGCAACGGAGGGCGGACAACACAGAGGTTTCCCACGTCCGGAGGTGGCGATGCCGCCGACAATTTCGCTGTCCATTCTGCTCAGCCTGGTCTTGAGTCTTGCGATCGCACCCGCCTGCATTCGCCTGGCCAACGGCCTGGGCATCATTGATCAACCGGGCGGCCTGCCCCACAAGATCCACACTGTGGCGACCCCACGGGCCGGCGGCATGGTCCTCTTTGTCACGATCATTGTCGTGGGCAGCGTGACTGGCGTCCTGTGGCAGCGACCGCTGCGATCCATCTTCCTGGCGAGCGCCATCATTTTCGCCGTGGGAATTTGGGACGATGCCCGAGGCATGAGTGCCGTCACAAAGGTGACGGGGCAAGTCCTGGCGACGCTAGTCCTGATGCAGGGAGGGGTGGCGGTGCAGATCCTTGATATCCCGGCGGCGGACAATGCGCTCACCCTGCTCTGGGTCGTGGGCGTCACCAACGCCTACAATCTCGTGGACAGCATGGACGGGGAGGCGATCGGCCTGGCCGGGCTGGCAGCTGCGTTTCTGATGCTGGCAACGACAAACACGGGTCAGGAGGCCCCGGCGGTCTTCAGTGCACTTCTGGTCGGCGCATGCGGGGGGCTGCTGTATCACAACGTGACGCCGGCCCGGCTCTTTCTTGGCGATTCGGGCTCGCAGCTGCTAGGTTTTTGGCTGGCTGCGCTCGGCATCATTTTCACTCCCGCCCAGACCGTTCCGCAGCTATCGTCATGGTTCGTACCCATACTGATCATGATCGTGCCGATACTGGATACGACGATGGTCACGGCGTCACGTCTGCGGTCGAGAGTGCCCTTTTACCAGGGCAATCGCGATCACACCTATCATCGGCTCGTGGCACTGGGAGTCCCTCCTTTGCGTGCGGTGCTGAGCATACATGTGGCTTCGGCCGCGGCGGGCTGCCTGGCTTTCATTGCCCTGGAACTCCCGCCCCTCTGGGCGAACGGCCTGTTTTTCGCGGCAGTGGCCCTGGGTCTGGCAGCCGTGCTCTGGCTGGGACGAAGGCAACCCGCCGAGATCACGCGTGGCAGTGCCCAGATGCTCGAGTGACCAGAGGGCGACCTAGAGCCCGTCCTCACGAGAAACCGCAGCCCCCTTGGGAGATCCGATTTCGTTCAGATCTCCCCAGGGGGCTGCTGGATTATCCGGTCCCGTGCCGATCGACCGGGGCCGGCCAGGCCAATCCCGGATCTTTCAAGCACGACGTCGCAAAGCCTAGTAGTCCGGCATCGGCGGAGGCGCGGGCTTATCCTTCTCCGGGAGATCGGTGATCAGGACGTCCGTGGTGAGGATCATGGCGGCGATGGAGGATGCGTTCTCCAAAGCGCCGCGCACGACTTTCACGGGATCGATCACGCCGTCCTCGATCAAGTCGGTGTACTTGCCGGTGAGGACGTTATAGCCGATGTTCTTATTCTTCTGCTCGATCGCGGTGCGTCGGATCGTATCGATGATCACGGAGCCATCCTGGCCGGCATTGGCGGCCAATCTGCGGATCGGAGCTTCGAGCGCTTTCTTCACGATATTGATGCCGACGCGCGTCTCCTCATCCTCTGCACTGCCTTTGAGCAGCTTCTCCAGCTTGGGCATGGCATTGAGAAGGGAGATCTCACCGCCCGCAACTATGCCCTCTTCCTGCGCCGCCCGTGCGGCGGACAAGGCGTCTTCGACGCGATGCTTCTTCTCTTTAAGTTCGGTCTCGGTCGGGGCGCCCACCTTGATGACGGCGACTCCGCCGCTGAGTTTGGCAAGGCGCTCGTTGAGCTTCTCCTTGTCGTAGTCGCTGGTGCTCTTTTCCATCTCTGCCCGGATCTCTTTGATCCGTCCTTCGATGCCGGACTTGGTGCCCTTGCCGCTGATGATGGTGGTGTTCTCCTTGTCGGAGACGACCTTCTCGGCGCGACCCAGGTCCTGAATGGTCGCCGTCTCCAGCTTGCGGCCGGTCTCTTCAGCGATGACGGTGCCGCCGGTCAGAATGGCGATGTCCTGAAGCATCGCCTTGCGGCGATCGCCGAAGCCGGGTGCCTTGACAGCCGTGACGTTCAGCATGCCGCGCAGCTTGTTGAGCACCAGCGTGGCAAGGGCTTCCCCATCGATGTCCTCAGCAATGATGACCAAGTCGCGCTTGCCAACCTGGACGAGCTTTTCGAGCAGCGGGACAATGTCCTGCGCTGCGGAGATCTTCTTCTCATTGATGAGGATGTATGGCTCGGAGATCACGGCCTCCATCTTGTCCGCGTTAGTGATGAAGTAAGCGGAGAGATAGCCCCGGTCGAACTGCATTCCCTCGACGAAGTCCTTTTCGTCGCTCATGGACTTGGATTCTTCAACGGTGACGACACCGTCCTTGCCGACCCTGTCCATGACATCTGCGATCAGTTCACCGATCTTGGGATCGGCCGCGGAGTTGGTCGCCACAGAGGCGATCTCTTCCTTGGTATCGATCTTCACGGACATCTTGCGAAGCTCCTCCACGACGACCTCGGTGGCTTGCGCAATGCCGTTCTTGATCAGCATGGGGTTGAAGCCGGCTTCGAGCGCCTTCAGGCCCTCATTGACAATCGCGTGGGCGAGGACGGTCGATGTAGTCGTGCCGTCGCCGGCGATGTCGTTGGTCTTGGAGGCAGCTTCCTTGAGCAGCTGCGCCCCCATATTCTCAAAAGGATCTTCGAGTTCGATCTCCTTGGCGACGGAGACGCCGTCGTGGGTGATGGTCGGCGAGCCGAACTTGCGATCCACCGCCACATTGCGTCCCTTGGGGCCGAGCGTGGCGCCCACCGCATTGGCAACCACATTCATGCCAGTCCTCAGCTTGCGCCGAGCCTCTTCGGAAAAGACAAGTTGTTTTGCAGCCATGTTTGAATACCTCCAGATCTAGCCTTCGACGATTGCCAAGAGGTCACTTTCCCGCAGGATGAGCAGCTTCTTGCCGTCCATCTTGACCTCGGTACCAGAATACTTGGCGAACAGTACTTTGTCGCCGACCTTCACGTCCATCGGAATGCGGGTGCCTTTTTCGTCGCGATCACCCGGGCCCACTGCCAAGACGTTGCCTTCCTGAGGCTTTTCCTTGGCGGTTTCCGGCAGGATGATCCCGCCCGACGTCATCTCTTCCTGTTCAATCGGTTCGATGATCACGCGGCCGCCCAGTGGTTTGAGCTTGAGCTTGCTTGCCATCTTTCGACCTCCTTATGATGTCGTTCCCTGGAATAAGCACGAAATTAGCACTCTGGCCAACTGAGTGCTAATTCCATGATACCGAATTCCCAACCCAGCGTCAAGGGGAAGGCGGAATCTCTTACGAAATTCTGATGCAGGGAGTCCCCCATCCCATGCGGCTCCCGCTCAGGGCGTCGAGGCGGGGAACGGCGTTTCAGTGGGGAATGCCGTGGAAGTGAAGACCGGCTGCGGAGTTCCAGCCGGTGGCGTTGGCGTCGGAAGGAATATGGCCGACCCAGTGTCGGAACACTGCAGCCGGGCGGCGGTGATGTTGCTGGTGATATCCGGCCTCTGGTCCTCATAGCCGCTGGCCCGCACCTGTTGGACGATCTGCATTGCCCTGGGGCAATACGTGGGATCGCGCGGCCCCAAGGCAGCCAGAACCGAGAAGTAGACCTGATAGTAGTCCACCGAGCCCAGGGAGATCGGCAGGCCGGTAACCAGCACCGGCGGGTTCTGGTCGTCACAGCCGTCGAGTCCCCGACCGGAACATGAAGCCTCCCCTTCGCAGCCCATGACCGAACATTCGAGAGCGGGGATCGAGCCCTCATAGTTGCGGGACTTGAAGTAAATGACCCCCAGTTGACCATAGAAATCCGCGTTGTCGGGCTGAAACTCCAAGGCGCGCTGCACGTTGCGGGCGGCGATGAAGTACTCACCCTGTTGGGAGTAGGTCTTCGAGATCGACAGATACGGCGTCGGATCGTTGATCTGGAGTTCATCGTTGATGCTGGCGGCTCTGACAAAATACTCCAAAGATTTGTCGAAGAGCTGCTTCTGGGTACTGTCGTTCGGACTGTTGAATCCCAATTGCCGGTAGTTGGCGCCCGCCCGCAGGTACAAGAAAGTGAGTTTGGGAGTGATGGCGATCGCCCGGTCGTATTCCTGGATTGCCAGGTTGTACTCGCCGAGCGATTCGAGCACATAGGCATAGACGCGATGCACGTCCATGAGCGAGGGATCGCGACTCACCGCTTGTTTGATGTACTGCTCGGCCTGCGTCCACTTTTGTTGATCAACCAGGATCTCGGCATAGAAGGCAAGGGCAAGCGTGTTGGTGGCATCCAGCTGCAACGCCCGGATCGCTTCGGTGTCAGCCTGCGTCAGGTAGTCCTGGACCTGGGATTCATCCACCAGCGAAGGGTCCGCGTTCCAGTCCAAGGCGAAGGCCAGTATGGCATGGGCCGTGCTGTCATCCGGCGCCACAATCGTGGCCTGCCGGGCGGATTCGAGGGCCTCGGCGAGACGTGTATATCGTTCGGCATCGGTTGTCAGCAGGGCGGATGAATACGTCTGGATCCGGGACAGCTGTGCCCACGACCTGCCGTCATTCGGATCCACACGGACGGCTTCCTGATAGGCAGTGATCGCCTTGTTCAGGTCTCCGGCGGTGAATTGGGCATCGCCTTCCAGGGCGAATGATGTGGAGGTGCGCGTGGGCGTGGGGGGTGCCGCGAACGGGGACTTGATACGCCCCTGCCGCATCTGCAGGATCAGCCAGAATCCCCCGAGCACCATCAGGGCCCAAAAGAACATGCGATACACGCTGGTTTCCGCCCTGCGGTTGAAGATGGGGCGGCGGGGAGAGAGGTTCATGGCGACGGCGTGACGCCGGGACTCCCGGTGGAACCCGCCAACGGAGTGTCGGTGATCGCAACCGGCGGCGGGCTCGATAGCGCGTTCAGGCTCTCACCACAGGCGCTAACGGCCGCGATCACATTGGCCACTGCGATCTCGTCATCCGGGATGCGCGTCTGTACGAGCTGCGCGATCTGAAGCACCTCGCCGCAGCGACCGACCTTCGAGAGCGCCAGGGCGTACGTGAAGTAGATCTCCGCGATGCGCGGGGAATTCGGTGTCAGTTCGATCAGTTCCACCCTCACGCCTGAATCAGCCAAGCCGCCCTGGACGGCAAGGCTCAACTCCTTGACGGCCTGCTCGAAAAGCGCTGTGCGGAAATACATCACTCCCAAGTTGCCGCGGTACCGCGGGTTGGTGGGCTCGTCCTTCACGGCTGTCTCGGCATACTGGCGGGCTTTGGCAAACTCGCCCACGGTGGCGTAGGTGCGGGAACTCAGGTAGTCGGGCATCGGGTCAACCGGGTTGAGTGCGTTGGCATTGCTGAACTCCTGCACGGCCTGATCGTAGATACCCAGTGCGCTGTAGTTGATGCCCAGCTGTAAATGGAGGTCCGGGATGTTGCCGTTTATGGCGATCGCCGCCTGGTACTCCCGCACAGCCTCCTCGTAGTTCGCGGTCGCCTCCAGTACGTACCCCCGGGCGCGGTGGGTGATCAGGCTGTTTGGGGCGAGTTGCTGCGCGACCTTGGATTCCTCCGCGGCGCGCAGCGCATTGTTGGGTCCCTGATCGATCAGGATCTCGGCATAGAAGGCGTGCGCCACGGCGTTGTTTGGATCGAGCTCCAGGGCACGCTTGATCGAGGCTTCGGCTTCGAGGGGACTGCCCTGGAAGTCCAACACCCAGGCACGCACGGAATGCGCCATCGAGTTGCTGGGACTCAACAACAAGGCTCTCTCGGCGCTGGCCTGCGCGCCCGTGTAGTCGCCGGCAAAAACCTGCACCTGTGCCAGCGCGACGTAGATGGCCGCGTTGTCGGGGTCCACTGCCACGGCCTGCCGGTAGGCTTCGATCGCCTGATTCAGCTTGCCCTGATCAAAGAGGTTCCGCGCCTCCGTTAAGTACGCTTCTGGTGGACGAGTGGCAGTGGCTGTCGGCTGGAAAAGTGCCGGCGCGGCGGGAATAACGAACCGATCCAGGTACAGGCCGGCGGCGATAAGCAGAGTGAGCAGAATGATCCGGAACCAGTTGAAATGCGGGCGCCGTCGATTCATGCTCCACTTGCTGCCTTTTAGGTACATACGTTGATCCTGGGAAGTAGAGCGGTCCGCCCACCGTGCCGAAAATCGCCCCTGGAAGGCCCGGAAGCGGGCCGGCAGAAACTCCTTGAATCATCTTACCATTCGCGGCAAACGAGCGTCAAGCAGGCCTTCTAAGCCTGCGCTAACTTGGGCAAATCCATCCCGCAGGCGGCTCTGCGGCGGGCGAGGCCGCGGAGCCAGGGCCCTGCAGCGCAGCGGGAACGCCTATGCTAGAATCACGGTGTGGACTTCGATGTGTTTACACTTCTCCCGGAAGTGTTTCCTGCGTACCTGGAGAGCAGTATCCTTCTGAGGGCACGACAGAGCCGCACAATCGCTGTGCGCGTCCACAACCTCCGGGATTTCGCGCACGACAAGCATCGCACCACTGATGATGTTCCATACGGCGGCGGCGGCGGGATGATCCTGAAGCCAGAGCCCGTCTTCGAGGCCGTCGAACAGGTGCTGGGATTCTCTGCTCCCCAGGGGAGTCCGTGCCCTATCATCCTACTTACACCGCAAGGGCGGGTCTTCAGCCAGGCAATTGCCAAGGAACTATCGAGCCATGAGGGAATCGCGTTGATCTGCGGCCGGTATGAGGGGGTGGATGAGCGGATTCGGGCGGGCCTGGCAACCGACGAGATCTCCATCGGAGACTACGTGCTTACGGGCGGAGAACTGCCGGCCCTGGTCCTAATCGATGCCGTTGCGCGGCTGCTACCGGGGGTGCTGGGCGATCCGGACGGCGCGGAGACCGACTCACACGCCGACGGCCTGCTCGAGTATCCCCACTTCACGCGACCTCCGGACTTTCGGGGTCATACAGTGCCGGACGTGCTCCTGTCCGGCGATCACGCCAGAATCGCCAGGTGGCGCCGCGAACAGTCCCTGCTGAGAACATTGGAGCGTCGGCCGGATCTGCTGCAAAATGCCGCGCTCACAGACGAGGACCTCAAATTCGTGTCGGCCCGAAGCCAAACGGGGTGAGCGTGACACGCCGGGAATCTCCCGGACGCAGGGCACGCGCGGTTCTGCGCAAAGTCATAGATGTCTCCCCAATAGGGACGGTTCACTGAGCACGGAGTCGCCCATGCATCGCGTTCGTCACGGAGCGGCCGTGTCAGCCCTTGTGCTGGCGGCAGGCCTGGGGGCATCCGGATGCGCGCTGAGGCCGCAAGATTGCAGCCGATCCAGTGTCCGATGTGCGGGACTGGTCACGGACTTCGGACCCGTCGATGAGGGTTTGTCCCAGGAGGCATGGCTCGCGCTGCTGGACGCCAGGGCAGCCGGCATGATCGATCGGGCGGACTTCATTGAGACGGTCGATACCCGTGACCGTGAGGCCAATATCACCGCCTTCGGCGAGCAGGGCTACGACATCATCGTAACAGTGGGCGCCGGGATGGCCGACGAGACGATCGCCGTGGCGCAGAAGTATCCCGATCTGCGCTTCATCGGCGTGCAACAATCTCCGGTCGTGCGGCCAGAGCTAAGTAACTTCGTCGCACTGGTCTTCCACGAGGAAGAGAGCGGATTCCTTGCGGGCGCGGCGGCAGGCCTGATCACTCGCACGGATCGTGTTGCGGCCGTGTGCGAGGTGAGCTTCATCGATTCGATCCGGAGATACTGCGAAGGATTTCGAGCCGGGGCCAAGCATGTGGATCCGGAGATCCGTGTTAAGGTTGCCCACCGTACCGGCTCACAGGAACTGCTTTTTCGCGATGTCGAATGGAGTCAGGCCGCGGCTGTCCTGGAGCTCGATCGGGGTACCGACGTAGTATTCGCGGTCGGATATGATACCGCCGACGCGGCGCTGGCCGCCGCCGCCGTCCGAGGGGCGCTGGTGATAGGAGCCGAAACAGACGCCTACGGACGCCTGCCGGAGATCCGACCGCAGTTGGTCACGAGCGCCATCCTGGACGTGCGGTCGGGCTTGCTGACCCTGATCCGAGATATCGCGCACGGTTGGTTCAGGGCGGGCGAGTACTGGGGCCGCGTCAGCCTTGCACCCTGGCACGAATCCGAAGGGCGCATCGCTCCTGAAGCGATCGCGAGACTCCAGGAGATCGCGAGCGACTTGGAGAGCGGTGCCATCAAGGTTAACGTCCCATTCGACGGGCCATAGATTGCACGGTCTTGCACAATTGATGTGCCCGCTGTATACTATGTTCTGTAAACTGGATCTGATGACTCAAAATCGAAAAGCAGCTTGGGAGCAGGAGGTGATGCGGTCACAAGTGCGACTCGGCCCTGTAGTCAGACTCTGAAGCATTTGGCTTAACCCCATAGGAGAAGAATCATGAAAAAGCTTTACACGCTAGTGGCCCTTGTGTTACTGGGCTCAATGCTCTTGGCGGCCTGCGGTGGCGCACCCGCCCCGGCAGCACCGGCGGAGCCGGCGGCGCCCGCTGAAGCCGCCTTCTCGGTCGGCCAGGTTACGGACCTGGGCGGCGTCGATGACAAGTCCTTTAATGCCAGCGCGTGGGGGGGCGTTCAAAAGGCGGTCAACGAACTCGGTGTGGACGGCAAGTATCTGGAATCCAAGGATCAGTCGGATTACGCCAAGAACATCCAGCAGTACCTTAGCGAGGACGCCGACCTCATTGTGACGATTGGCTTCCTGCTCGGCGTGGATACCGCGACTTCAGCCAAGGCCAATCCCAACAAGAACTTCGCGATCGTGGACTACAGTTTCCCGGATTGCTGGCCCGGCGCGGTGGAAGGCAAGGACTGCGGTTCGGCGACGGACCTGCCCAATGTGCGCGGCTTGATGTTCCAGACCGATGAGGCGGCGTTCCTGGCCGGCTATTTGGCCGCGGGCATGACCGAGACCGGCACAGTCGGTACCTTTGGCGGCATAGCGCTCCCGACAGTGACGATCTTCATGAAAGGCATGCAAGCTGGCGTCGAGTACTACAATGCCCAGAAGGGGACCGACGTCAAGCTCCTTGGCTGGGACAACGCCAAGGGGGACGGCCTGTTCACAGGCAACTTCGATTCAACCGATGACGGCCGCAAGTTCGCCGAGTCCCTAATGCAGGAAGGCGCCGACATCATCATGCCGGTGGCGGGACCTGTGGGTCTCGGTTCGGCAGCGGTGTGCAAGGAAACCGGCAATTGCAAGATCATCGGCGTGGATGCTGACTGGTACGATACGGCACCAGAGTTCAAGGACGTGATCTTGAGCAGCGTCCTGAAGAAGATTGACGTGGCGGTGTTCAACACCATCAAGGACGCGATCGAGGGCACGTTCTCCGGCGGTGT
Organism: Chloroflexota bacterium; assembly: GCA_043805815.1. Classification (GTDB taxonomy): domain Bacteria; phylum Chloroflexota; class Anaerolineae; order Anaerolineales; family Villigracilaceae; genus Fen-1038. The sequence goes on along the minus strand of JAZDHO010000176.1, from coordinate 33,517 downwards.
CGTGACTTACACGATCTCGGATGGCGGTGTCGATCTCGCGCCGTACCATGATTTCGACAGCCAGGTTTCCGCCGAACTGAAGGCAGAAATCGAAGCGGCCAAGGCTGCGCTCATCGACGGCTCGCTGACCGTTGACGGCGTTCTCGGCAACTAAGGCCCAGGCAAGACCAGCAAGCAGAGGGCCGGGGGTTAACCCGGCCCTCTTTTCTTAGACCGGCCGGCCATCATGCAGGGGTCTTGGGTTCGGATGCATCTGGCAGTGCAGCCGGACACCGGCGGGCAATCCAGGATACACGGCACAGCGGATCAGGAGAGCCTTCGATGACGACCGTTCTGGAACTTCGAGGCATCACCAAGGCGTTTCCGGGAGTGCTGGCAAATGATCACATTGATCTGACCCTTGAGCAGGGGGAGATCCATGCGCTCCTAGGTGAGAATGGGGCCGGCAAATCCACCTTGATGAACATCCTGTACGGTCTCTACAGACCGGATGAGGGAGAGATCCTGATCCGAGGTGAAAACGCGGCGATCCATTCTCCCAACGATGCCATTGCCCGCGGAATCGGAATGGTGCATCAACACTTCATGCTCGTGCCGGTCATGACCGTCACTGAGAACGTGATGCTGGGGAATGAGCCTACCCGGAATGGCATGTTCCTCGACAAGGCCTCCGTGTCGAAGCGCATCCGGGAGATCTCCGAACAGTATGGGCTGGCAGTCGATCCTGAATCCTACGTGCAGGATCTTTCGGTTGGGATCCAGCAGCGGGTTGAGATCATCAAGGTGTTGTACCGGGCTGCGGACATCCTGATCCTTGACGAGCCCACGGCCGTGCTGACGCCGCAGGAAGCCGAGGGCTTGTTCAAGATCCTGCAAACGCTCATCGACAAGGGGAAGTCGATCATTTTCATCACGCACAAGCTCAAAGAGGTCATGGAGGTGGCGGACCGCATTACTGTGCTGCGCGCAGGTCAGACCGTGGGCACCGTTTCTCCTAATAGAGTGGATCCTGGCAAGCTGGCTTCGATGATGGTTGGCCGTGAGGTGAACCTGGTGGTGCGGAAGAAGCCTGCCCAACCCAAGGAGACGGTGCTGCAGGTCCGAGACCTGCACGTCCGAGACGAGCGCGGGCACATGTCCGTGAGCGGACTGAGCTTCGAAATCCGCACGGGTGAGGTCCTGGGTATCGCAGGCGTGCAGGGAAACGGGCAAACCCAGCTCGTGTACGCTTTGACGGGATTGCTGCCCATTGAGAGCGGGGAAATCCACGTGCTCGGGAAAACCCTTCACCGTCTTGCGCCGCGCCAGGTCATGGAGCTCGGGATGGCGCACATTCCCGAGGACAGGCAACGGCACGGGCTGGTGCTCAGCTTTCCCCTTCACGATAACCTGGTCCTGTGCAACTACTATGTGCCGCCTTTCGCACGGGGGGTTACGCTGCGGCACGATGCAATTATGGAGAACGGCGAGCGACTGATCCAGCAATTCGACATTCGCACCCCCAACGCGTCAGTCAACGCCTCGACACTGTCGGGCGGGAATCAGCAGAAGGTCATCGTGGCCAGGGAATTTTCGCGGCCGATCCAGGTACTGATCGCCTCGCAGCCCACGCGCGGCCTGGATGTCGGCTCAATCGAGTATATACACAATCGCATTATTCAGAAGCGCGATGAAGGGACGGCGATCCTGGTTGTCTCCTCGGAGCTGGACGAGATCCTTGCGCTATCGGATCGAATCGCGGTCATGTTTCGCGGGCGGATCATGGAGATCGTTGATGCCACCAAAGTTGACAAGGAATACCTAGGTCTCTTGATGTTGGGAATCGAGGCCTCCAAGGCCGCCAAGGCTGGTCCGAAAAAGAAGAGGGAAGCCGGCGAGGTGGAACGCGTCTTCTAGGAGGCGAACATGGCAGAGAAAAGAGGCGTAAAGCGCAGCGGGCCGAAACGTCCGGCAAAGAATGAAGCCAGGCAGCGGGTCACCGAGAAGCCGGCACGGGCGGCCGAGGAGGCGGGAACCCGAGGCTCAGCCTGGGCTTCCAACCTTGCCCTGCCCGCGCTGGCTGTATTCACGGGGCTTGTATTTGGGGGTGTGATCATCGCCCTGGCCAATGAGGCGGCCATTTCCGCTTGGGGTAGGTTCTTTCAGAACCCGGTCGCAGCGATAACTGCCTCGTGGAATGCCGTGACGCAGGCCTACGGCGCCCTCTCAGTAGGTGCTCTCGGCAGGCCCAGCGACATCATTTCGGGGGTCCAAGGCTATTTCGCCACAGGCGATACGGCCGCCCTCTACAAGGCGATCTACCCCTTCACAGAGAGCCTGCTGTTATCCACGCCGTATATCTTCGCCGGGCTGGCCGTGGCGGTCGGTTTCCGCTGTGGCCTGTTCAACATTGGTGCCGAGGGGCAGTTCTTCATGGGGGCGCTGGGTGCCGCCTACGTGGGGTACAGCATCACCGGCCTGCCCTGGTTCATCCACCTGCCCCTGGCGCTTCTTGGCGGGGGGCTGGCTGGAGCCATATGGGGCGCGATCCCCGGATATCTCAAGGCACGATTCGGCGCGCACGAAGTGGTCAATACCATCATGATGAACTGGATCGCGTTTCGGCTGAGCGATTGGTTGTTGAACGGGCCAATGAAATCCGGCGGTTTCCGGCCCGTTACCCCCAATGTCGAGGTCACCGCCGAGATCCCGCGATTCTTCCCCGATCCCCTGCGATTCAATTGGGGGTTCGTGCTGGCGCTCCTGGCCGCGCTATTCGTGTACTGGTTCCTGTTCAAGACCACGCTGGGTTTTGAAGTACGCGCCGTCGGGGCCAACCCCGACGCCGCGAAGTACGCAGGCATGAGCGTGGTCCGGAATTTCGTCATGGTGATGACGCTGAGCGGGGCGCTCGCAGGACTTGCGGGATCGGTCCAAGTCCTCGGCACCGATCATTGGGTGGGGCAGGGTTTCTCCGCCGGGTATGGCTTCGATTCAATCGCCCTCGCCCTGCTGGGAAAGAGCCACCCGCTGGGAGTGGTGCTGGCGGCCTTGCTGTTCGGGATCCTGCGCGGAGGCGCGACAAGCATGCAGTCGCTGGCGCGCATCCCGATCCACATCATCTCCGTGATCCAAGGCATGGTGATCATCTTTGTGGCGGCGCCCGCCATCATCCGCTGGATCTATCGCCTGCGCATCGGCCCGATTGACCAGACTGTCCTCACGCGGGGCTGGGGCAAGTAGCGAGGTCAACATGGCACAGCCAACGATGGAAACCATCTCTTCCCCCTCCCGTCGCCAGCGCCTAACGATGGGAATCGCGCTCGTGATCATCGGGCTATTGATATTCGCCCTGTTCGCAATCGACACGCAGCCGGGGCAGGTCGCCACCTTCGGCATGAATCTCGGAAAGACAGCCCTCGAGATTCCGGATCTAGCGGTGCCGGTCCAGCCGGCGCTTTACACACTCGTCATGATCGCGGTCTTCCTGGGGGCATGGCAGCTGGCGCGCGCAGGCCTGCGCTCTGCCGGCTGGTCCGTCGCCATAGTATCGTTCTGCTTTGTGGCAGCGTTTCTCATCTGGGCCACGCAGGATGCTGCCTTCAATCTGGTCGGCATGTTGAACGGCACCGTGGGGCGTGCGATACCGATCGCGCTGGCCGCGCTGTGCGGCGTGATCAGTGAGCGTGCCGCGGTGGTGAACATCGCCATCGAAGGCATCATGTTGATGGCCGCCATGACGGCTGTGGTTTCGGCGACGCTGACCGGCAGCTTGCTTGTGGGCCTCGTTGTGGCGATCCTCACCGGAGCGGCTGTTGCAGGTTTTCACGCGCTGCTTGTGATCCGCTTCAAGGTCGATCAGATCGTGAGCGGCGTGGCAATCAACATCTTTGGCGCCGGCATGACGTCCTTCATTTCGTCCCGGTACCTGGAGTCGAACATCGATCTGCTGAACAACTCGGGCACGCTCAAGGTCGTCCCCATCCCCCTGCTCGCTCAAATACCCGTTCTCGGACCCATCTTCTTCGAGCACACTCCGATCGTGTATATCACGCTGGTACTCGTGGCGGTGCTGCACGTGCTGCTCTTCTTCACGCCGTGGGGCCTGCGTACGCGCGCCGTGGGCGAACACCCCAAGGCCGCGGATACCCTGGGAATCAACGTATTCCTCACGCGGTATGTGAACGTGATCCTTGGCGGCATGATCGCCGGGATCGGCGGTGCCTATTTCACAATTGGTTCGGTGGGGCGCTTTGATCAGAACATGACAGCGGGCAAGGGCTTCATAGGCCTGGCAGCGATGATCTTCGGGAAGTGGAACCCAATTGGCTCATTTCTCTCCTCGCTGCTCTTCGGGTTCGCGGATTCACTTCAGGTCAAGATGCAGATCCTGAGGGTTCCGATTCCATCGGAATTCCTGGCCATGGCGCCCTACATCGTCACGATGATCGTACTCACAGGCATTGTCGGGCGCGCCATTCCACCAGCAGCGGACGGCACGCCCTACGAAAAGCAGTAGCCCAAAGCGGCATTGCGCACATTCGGTGATCTGGGGGAACCATTTTGAGGGTCGCGCCGTCTGATCCAACGACAGCTTGTTCCTGACCGCGCCTCGCACCAGGCACATCCCAAGGCGGAGCCGGAAACCGGGCGATCGGGCGCCGACCGTTGACTGATACGCGTTTCCCGACTCTGCATTAGAATCTCCCGACCCATTTCATCGGAGGAGGAAATGAACAGAGTACCTTCCCTCGTTCCTGCCATCATCCTGGTATGCACAGTGCTAGCAGGCTGCAATCTTCCACAGCAGGACACGGCCGCGATCCAGACGGCCGCGGCCCTGACCGTGCAAGCAGAGATCACGGCTTCGGCACCTTCAGCCACGGCGACCTCGACAACCGCCCCGTTCCCGACCCTGCCCGGCGTAACGTCCACGATACCCGCGCCGCCCTCGCCCACATCGACATGTGACGTGGCGCAGTTCGTTGCCGATGTGACCATCCCGGATGACACCATCATTGCACCAAACGCGAACTTCACCAAGACCTGGCGCCTCAAGAACGTGGGCACATGCTCGTGGACGCCTTCCTATGCGGTGATGTTCGCCAGCGGGGAATCGATGAGCGGCCCGGCCACGCAGGCACTACTCGCAAACGTCAATGCCGGTCAGACGGTTGACCTCAGTGTCAACCTGCAGGCGCCGGCTTCCAATGGCACGTACACAGGCAACTGGAGACTTCGGAACGCCAACGGAGTGGCCTTCTCGAATTTCTATGTGCGAATCAAGGTGCAGCCCGCGGCGCCGCAGAGTGTTGATCTTCACACGATTGCCGCGGAGGACGGGCACGTGCTTTCGAATGGCGGCGTGCTTGGTCCGACCAACGTCGGCGATTCGGGCGACACCACCGCGCGCCAGGCGTTCCTGTCCTTTGACATCTCGGGCATACCTTCCACGTCCACTGTCACGAAAGTCGTGACTGATTTCACCGATTACGACACGCTTGGGGATCCATTCAGCCTGGGTAGTGACGGCTGTGTCAGGGCCTACGTGCAAGACTTTGGCACGCTAGACTCCGGCGATTTCTTCGTCGGGGATCCGCTGGGAGCGGTGGGACGATGGTGCTCCACGGCCGAGTTGAACGCGGCGACGGAGCAACCTGACATGAAGGCCGCCTTGCAGTCGAAACTTGGGAGCTCACGCTTCCAACTCCGCATCCAGTTCCGCCCGCCTCTGACCAACGGCGACGATGTTGGTGACGTTATCCGCTTCGGAGACGTCAAGCTCATCGTCACGTATGCGCCGTAGGCAAGGAAGCACTCGCGCCAAGGCGCGGGCGGCTGAGGCTGACACGGCTATCGATAGCGCCTGGCGAGCCGGACGATGAAGATAACACGGAGGCAAGAGTGAAGACGAATCGCGGATCTACGCGTATCCTGGCGTTGACGTGCGTGCTGTTCCTGGTGGGATGCAATCTTCCGCGCCGGGACACCGCGGCCGTGCAGACGGCGGCGGCCCTGACCGTTCAGGCAGAACTTACTGCAGCTGCTCCACCTGCGACGGCGGCATTCACGTCGGTGCCACCTCCAAGCGCGGCGCCGGCGACCGTAAGCATCCCCAGCGCAACGATTCCCCCTGCGCCCACGGCGATATCGAGCTGCGACAAGGCGCAATTCGTCAGCGAGACTGTGCCGGACAACACGAGTTACTCTGGCGGGGATGATCTGGTGAAGAGCTGGACACTAAAGAACATCGGCAGCTGTTCCTGGACGCCCTCGTATTCGCTGGTATTCGTGAGCGGCGATGCTCTGGCGGGTCCAGCGAGCGTTGGCCTGGCGGCGAATGTGAATCCCGGCCAAAACATCACCGTATCCGTGAATCTCGAGGCACCAGATGCCAATGGCACCTACCGCGGCAACTGGGGCCTGCGCAATGCCGCGAGCGTGATCTTCTCCAGCTTCTGGGTGCAGATCAAGGTCTCGAGCGGGGGAGGCGGTGGCGAGTTTGCAGTGACGCACGTGGCCTATACGTTCTCACTGAGCGACTACGCCGGCAAAGACGACTGCCCGATGATGACAGCCCACATTACGACGAACGGCCCGGGCGAGGTCACGTATCGTTGGACCCGCTCTGATGGTGCCAATGCGCCAATCCAGTCTGTGAACTTCGCGTCCGCCGGGACAAAGAATGTCGAAACGCACTGGGCGCTGGGATCGGTGTGGGCCGGCGAGACACATTGGCTGGGCATCTACATCGACGAACCCAATCATCAGGACTTCGGCCACCAGACGTTTACGCAAGCCTGCGCGCCGTAGCCTCAGAGAAAAATGAGTCCGGAGATGCGCCCCGCTTCACGGCGGGGCGCACTGTTTTCCAGCAGGTATAATAGATTCGTGCTCGAAAGGAAGTGAGAATGACGGCAAAACACGACTACGTGGTACTTGCTTCAGTGATCTGCGTCGTTGCCCTCTTGGGAGGCTGCGCACCCACGGCTTCGAACGACACGATCATCGCCACATCGGTGGCACAGACCGTCGCCGCCCAGGAAACAGAGCGTGCGCAGTTCACGCTCACGGCTACACGGCTCTCACCGACGCTGACACCGCTTACGTCCCAGACGCCCCTCGCCACCAAGGCACCACCGACCGCGCCGCCTCCCGGCTCCGGGAATATCGTACCGTGTTACCGCGCCGAGTACGTGGCCGATGTGACGATCCCGGACGGGACGATCGTCTCCCCTGGCGCAACGTTTTGGAAGACATGGAGCGTCAAGAACACCGGCTCATGCACGTGGAACTCGAGCTACAAGTTTGTCTTCATGGACGGCGATGTCCTCGGGGGCGCCTACGTATACAACTTCCCCGGAGTCGCCGCGCCCGACGATACGGTCGAGATACCCATCCAGCTACTTGCACCGACGACAACCGGATCGTACACAGGCTACTGGAAGATCCAAGCTCCCGACAGGACCGTATTCGGCGTCGGACAGTACGGCCAGTCGCTTTCTGTCAGCATTGTGGTGGGCAGCGGCACGCCGGACAACAACAAAACGGCAAGCGTGTACGATATCACCGCGGTGAGCTATACCATCGAGCGCCGATGCACTGCTGCCAATACGTTCTGGCACATCCGGGTTCACCTGACGAGCAATGGACCTTTGAAGTCTACCTTCCGAATCTTGCAGAGCGATGGCAACGGCCAGAACAACATAAAGCTCGAATTCAAGACTGCTGAGACGCTTACGTTTGACTATGGCGAGTGGAGCCAGCGAACGATCACCTCATCACCCAATCCGCGCTGGGTGCAGGCCATCAGCATGGCGCCAATCTATCGCGAATGGGCCAAGTCGCAAGCGATGTATTTGTGCGGGTATTGACCCCCGGCCGAGGTTAAGCCGGCGACCCAGCCGAACTCGAGCCGCGCCCCCACGTAGCCCTGTCGTGACGCCGCTTGAGGCGGGAACTTGGCGCCGTGTTGCGACGTCCTCCCCATCAGGAAACGTGTGCACTGGAGGAGGATGCCAATGAGGAGACAACCCAGCCTTCCAGCGGCCATCGCTGGACTTACTGCGGCCGGGCTGGCCTGCAACCTGCCGTTCTTCGCGCCCACCACTCCGCCGGCCGCAGCAACCCTTGGGCAGCTATACACCGCTGCCGCCCGGACCCTGGCAGCCGCTGATTCTCAGGCGGGCAGCTCCACCCCGACGGCCACCGCGACGGGCGCGTTCCCCACTTTTGCATCGCTCATGTCAACGGGCACTCCTGCACCGGTCGCCCTGTGTGATGCTGCCGCCTTTGTGAGAGATGTGACCATCCCGGATGGCGCAACAGTCGATCCCGGCGGGGAATTCACCAAGACCTGGCGACTCCTGAACGTCGGGACGTGCAGCTGGACCCCCAGCTACGCCCTGGTGTTCGTCAGCGGAGATCGAATGCACGCGCCCACGAGCGCTGGATTGCCCGGAAACATCAATCCGGGGCAGACGGTGGATGTTTCGCTCCGCATGTCCGCGCCTTTCAACAACGGTGAGTACCAGGGATACTGGAGGCTGCGCAATGCCGCGGGGGCGTCCTTCGGGATTGGTGCACAAGCGCAGGGTGCATTTTGGGTCAAGATCCGCGTCGCCGGTCCGTCATACAGCGCCTACGATTTCGCGCGCGCGTACTGCGACGCGGTGTGGGAGAACAACAACCGGGAACTGCCATGTCCGGGCAGCGAGGGCGACGGCAAGGGTTACGTCATTGAGGTCGAGGATGCGGTACTGGAAAACGGCAATGCGCAGGACGATCCCGGACTGCTCACCGTACCCAGGGATGCGTACAACGGTGTGATCACCGGCCAGTACCCGGCTGTCAAGATCCGGGACGGGGACCACTTCAAGGCGGGGGTCAATTGCGCCCACAAGGCATTTTCCTGCAATGTCGTCTTCAGTGTTTACTACCAGATCGGGGGCGGCAGCGTCAAGAGCCTCGGGCACTGGAACGAGGCGTATGAGGGCAAATTCTACAGCATCGATCTCGATCTTAGTTCGCTGGCGGGCAGCAACGTGAAGTTCATCCTGAGCGTCAGCAGCAATGGCCCTTTCAACCAGGATCGCGGCCTGTGGATCGGCCCCCGAATTTCCCGCATCGGCTCACCGCCGAGCACAGCGACGCCAACTTCCACATTCACGGCCACACTGACGGCGACCGGAACACCCAGCTCAACTCCAACCCTCACGCCACCGCCGACGGGGACCCCGAGCCCTACCGCCACGCCGTGAGCACGCCCACCACTGCAACCCCCATCAATGGGCAAACATGATGCAGCACCCTTGGGGGTGCTGCATCTCCCCGTACCAAAGTAGCACGTCGATGCGTGAGGATGACGCAGTATAATCATGTACGGGAGAATCCAGGCGATTCTCCGTACGCGTGTCAGAAGTGACGGAGGTCCATTCATGCTCCAACGGAGAGTTCTCTCGGCGGCAGCCGCAAGCTTGATGGTCACGGCCCTGACCGCCTGTAACATAGGCAGATCGCCGGAGCCAACGGCGGATGTGAGCGCCCTATACACCGCGGCCGCGGAAACCCTGATAGCCCAATTCGGCGAGCAGCAGACGCAGACAGCGCAAGCGGTCACACCAACACCGCAGGCCAGTCCAACGCCGCTTGCAAGTTCCTCGCCTTTACCAACGTTTCCGCTGGGCGCCGGGTTGACGCCGTTTGGAACCCTGAGCGCTGGATCGACGCCGCTGTCCACACCGGCCGGACCCCTTGCCCAGAGCTTCCCCGTGGGCTGCGACGACGCGCAATTCTACGGGGAGAGCATCCCCGACAAGACCGTGATGGTTCCCCAGCACACCTTCAAGAAGACCTGGTCGCTGCAAAACGTGGGCACATGCACATGGGACGAGGGCTACTCATTTGCATTCAAGTCCGGCGATAAGCTGAGCGCCCAGCCTCTTGTGGTCAATATCATCACTGAGAAGCAATTCACCAAGCCGGGCCATTCGCAGGCATTCGCAATACAGATGGAGGCGCCGAAGGAGAAGGGAGAATTCATCGGCTTCTGGCAGATGAGAAGCGATGATGGAACCTGGTTCGGTTCGCTGGTCTCTGTTTACATCATTGTTCAGTAACATGGGAGAGCTGGCGGAACCTTCGCAGGAGGACCTATGAAGACAAGGATGCTTGTCGCCACTGTGATCAGCGTCGCGCTCCTGATGTCATGTGTGCCGGCGCCGGCTGCGCCGACGCCAGACGTTATGATCATTCAAACCAGCGCAGCCCAAACGGTGATCGCCAACTTCACGCTGACGGCCGCGGTATTCACACCCACCGCTCTGCCCATGACCGACGCGCCCGCAACGACCGTCACAGCTGGTGGTCCGACAGAAACGTCAACTTTGCTGCCCGGAGGTGTGACGGCGACGCCGGTGCTTTGCGACGCATTGATATACGATCCGGCGACGATCGACGTGAATGTTCCCGATAACACCGAAATGCAGATCGGTCAGGAGTTCGTGAAAACGTGGCTGGTCAAGAACAATGGCTCGTGCACGTGGGGAGCGGGCTACAAGGTCATCTTCAGCTCTGGAGACCGACTCTCGGGCGTGGCGCAACCATTCACTGCGGTGGTGGCACCGGGCCAGGAGGTCGAGATCTCTGTGAATTTCAAGGCCCCCACGCAGGCCGGCGTATATGTGAGCAGCTGGCAAATGGCCAATGCGAACAGCGTCCCCTTCCCGAGAACATTTTACGTAAAGATTGTTGTGAAGTGACGTCGGCCGCCGAGGCCCCAGGCCCGTCGCTCGAACAATCGATCAAAGATGAGGCACGCCGGCTGGGATTCGTCCTGGCCGGCGTTACTACACCCGATCCGCCGCCGCACGCCTCGGTCTTTCAGGATTGGCTGAGCCATGGCAGGCACGGCAGCATGAGCTACCTGGCGGAAGACCGGTCACGGCTTCGCCGGGCGGACCCGCGTCTGATCATGCCTGAGTGCAGATCTATCATCGTGCTTGCCGCGCCCTACTTGAATCCGAACCGCCCTGAAGGCAAAGCTGCACACTTCAAAAACGTACATGGGCGCGGCAGGGTAGCTGCCTACGCATGGGGGCAAGACTATCACGAGGTGATCCCAGAGCGGCTGCGTGCTCTAGTGGCGTTCATTGAGCGGGAAGTCGGTCACAAAGTTGCCAGCCGCTGCCACACGGATACAGCGCCGATCCTCGAGCGTGATCTGGCGCAACGCGCGGGCCTTGGCTGGATCGGCAAGAACACCTGCTTGATCAATCCAAGGCTTGGCTCCTACTTCCTGCTGGCGGAAATCCTGCTGGACGTGGATCTGAAGCCGGATGCTCCAGTGTACGCTGACCACTGCGGCACGTGCACGCGCTGCATTGACGCCTGCCCGACCGGATGCATCCTTTCCGACAGAACCATCGACGCCCGCCAGTGCATCTCCTACCTCACCATCGAACTGAAGGACTCAATTCCCTCCGAGCTGCGTCCCCGGATGGCAAACTGGATCTTCGGCTGCGACATCTGCCAGATGGTCTGCCCGTGGAACCGCTTCGCCCCACCGGACGGTGACAAAGCCTTTGCACCGGGAGGTGCATCGCCCGTCCCGCTGCTGCTCCAGCAATTGCAGCTTTCTGATGAGGCATTCAGGAGCCAGTTCAGGGAAACTGCCATCAGGCGCGCCAAGCACGCGGGATACGTTCGCAACCTGATCGTGGCAGCTGGAAACGAGGCAGGCCCGGAAGCCCTCCCGCTCCTGCAGGCTGCCGCGGAACACGGCGATCCTCTCGTTCAGGAGCACGCGGCTTGGGCCATCCGTCGGATCACCCGGCGGGGGGAGGCTAATGAATAGACTGCTCGTGGCAACCAACAATCCCGGAAAGATGCTGGAACTGCATGCGCTGTTGAACGATCTGGCGGTCTTCCTGGTCACGCCTGAGGACGCGGGCCTGGTTCTCTCGGTGACAGAGGATGGCAGATCCTACCTGGAGAATGCTCAGAAAAAAGCGGCCGCATTCGCTGCGGCCAGCGGTTTGATCTCATTGGCAGACGATTCCGGCCTCGAAGTGGAGGTGCTTGATGGAGCACCCGGACTTCACTCCGCGCGTTACCTCGCTCATGCCGGCGCGACCGACGCGGACCGGCGGGCCTTTCTGCTGCAGAACCTGAGCGGCAAGCCTCGCCCGTGGAGGGCCCGATTCCGCGCTGCCGTGGCGATTTCGGTGCCGGGCGGCGAGACGCGTGGGGCTGAAGGCGACTGTCCCGGTGAGATCATCCCGGAGGAACGCGGCGCGGGTGGATTTGGCTATGACCCAATATTCCTAGTGAGTGGAACGGGCCGGACGATGGCCGAGCTTGACATGCATGAGAAGAACCGCGTCAGTCACCGGGCGAGGGCAATCGCAAAGGCGCGGCCGATGCTGAAGCAGCTCCTCAGGGGATGAGCCAGCGCGTCCGGCATGGCCCCTCGAACTGAGCTACCAGCAGATGGGGTTCCGGCCTGGGAAGGTGTTACCTGCCAGGCTCGTATGGAATCGAGTCAAGGAAACTGCCGAGGACATCGGCCACTGCATTCGGCTCTTCAAGCATGACCATGTGACCGGCATTCGGTATTATCCGCAGTGTGGAGCCCCGGATGTTTTCATGCAGGTACTCGGAGAATTTGCGAGGGGTCATCTCGTCTTCCGCGCCGCAGAGGATCAGCGTGGGACAGGCGATCTTCACCAGCTGACCCATGACATCGAAGGCGTCGCAAGCCAGCAGATCGCCCTCCAGCACCGCTGGACGCATCTCGGCCATCCGCCGCAGCGCGAGCTCTCTTAGGCGCCCCCCCGTGCGGGCGGCAAATGAGCGCTCACCGATCAGTCTGACGGCAGCGGGAAAGGTGGCTTCCTGTGAGGCGTTGCTGAGTATGTCGGGATGCAGGCGCAACCGCGCCCCACTGCCCACAAGGCCAAGGCCCAGGACGCGCTGAGGATATCGGAGCGCCGCATCCAGGGCAATGGCGCCACCCATGGAATGGCCCACCATAACAGCAGCATTGAGCCGCAGCTGGTTCATAAACTGCAGCAAATCCTCCACGTAGTCCTGGACCCGATGATGGCCAATACCATCGGACCTCCCGTGTCCAGGGAGGTCCATGGCGAAAACGCGCTGATCGCCAAGCCGGCGGACTTGCGCCGGCCAATAGAGGTGATGCCCTCCAGCACCATGAATCAGGAGCACCGGGGGCCGGAGATAGTTGTCGGCTTCACTGGCGTAGTAGTGCAAATTCGGTGCCCTCGCCTATTTGAAGTACCCGTACCCCGGCATTCAAGGAAGCAGTGGGGCCAGCGCCTCACGCACCCTCCCGTTGCGCAACCCGCTGGCCGCCTGTCGTTCTCGCGGTACGGGGGAACGCGGTTCGTCAGGCGATCCGCCGGGACGAGTTCCCCAGCGCCCTATCCCGCACCGGCCTTGGCTTGCTGCAGGCGGTCTGCGGCCTCGCGGGTCAGAGGAACGTACACGGAGATACGGGTGCCGCGACCCATGGTGGATCTGATATCCAGCACCCCATTCACAAGTTCAGCGCGTTCGCGGAGGTTGATCAAGCCCAGACTGGAACGTTTATCGTAGACCGTCGTCACGGCTGCCACATCAAAACCGGCGCCGTCATCCTCGACTTCCAAGAGTGCCACTCCGGGCCGGTACCGGCGGAGTCTGACCCAAATATTGGATGCATTGGCATGCTTGCGTGCATTGCTCATGGCTTCCTCAATGATGTAGAACAGCAGGCCCTGCTTGCCGGCCTCCAGCTCCCGGGCCAGCTGCTCATCCACATCCACGAGCACATTCTGGTTGAAGGTTTCGCGCATTTTATCGGCTATCGATTGGACGGCGGCGCCGAGGCCCTGGGACTCAAGAATGAGGGGCCGCAGCGTGAAAAGTGTGTGCCGGATCTCCTTGCCGGCGCGCTGCGCGAGGTCGGAGATCTTGGTCAGTTCGTCACCAGCGCCCGCCGGATCCGTCTCCAGCATCCGGCGAGCCATGCTGATCCTCATGGCCATGGCGGCCACCGATTGCGTCGGTCCGTCGTGAAGATCCCGCGCGAGCTTCTTCCTGGCCTCCTCGTGAACCTCCACCATGCGCTCCTTCTCTTGCGCCAGATCCTGATACAGGCGCGCATTCTGAACTGCTATCGCTGACTGCCGGCCGATGATATCCAGGACATCGCGGCGCACAGGGGTGAAGTAGTCTGGCTGCGGATGCGCGAACAACAATGTCCCATATACATTGAATCCCGTCCTCAAGGGGCAGCAGTAGACGGAAGTGCAGGACCGGAGCGCAATCACCCGGCTGAGCTCCGGGTCGTAACCGACGTCTTGCGAATGAACCGGTTCACTTTCATCAAAGACCCGCTTGAGGATGCCATCGGCCGCCGGGAAAACCACCCGTGCGTCCGCGGCAGTGAAGCGCCGGGATGCCTCAACCTGCAATTTCCCCCCGCGAAAGAGCAGGATGGCTCCGACCAGTGGTTCCGCCGCCTCCGTTGATCCATCCGGATTGAGGGCGGAGCAGCCCAGATCCAGTGCGGCGTCGAGGACGCGCATGTACGAAAGCGTGGCGGTCAGGGCTGATGTCAGATCGTAGATCGCACGCAGGCGTTCGTTCTCGTCACGGTGAAGGGCCTCATCTGCCGCGATCCAGGCCCGTCTGCGAGAGCGCAGGCTTCGAATCAGCAGGGCAACCGCGCCGCCAAGGACTCCCCCCGAGGCCAACGCCACGGCCATCCAAGCGAACGGGATCCACGGGCCTTCGCTCGGGTGCGACCACTCGCGCGCCAACACCAGAGCTGCAAAAAGCCCAGCTGTTGCCAGCGCACCGGCGATCTCAAAGTACACTGCCGATGTAAGGATCGGCAACAATCCCGCCCAGAACGCCGGGCTCCTCAGGCCTCCCTGCAGCCAGTACAGGGCACCCGTCAACAGCACATCCACGGCCGTGTTGACGTGGCGATGATATGGAATTCGCGCATTCATGCCCGCCAAGCCTGTCATGGAAAGATTCCACACAAGAATCGCGGCAACGGGCCAAGTCAGCGCGGTCAGGGCATCCCCGGCGTACTGTGTGGCGATCCAGACCACAAGGAACACCCAGCGCAGAGATATGGCAATCCAATCCGCGGAGTACGGAGTCGCGGAAGCTCTCATGTTTCTACATGGACAAGCATATCCCGGACGGTCTGGGGCGTCCCTTACAGAATGGTTGCGCCGCCGGTCCCCGAATCCCGCATTGCGTCCCGAGCTAGTTGGAGTAGCCCATGCGCTCCAGGTAGGGACCGAATCGGTTGGCAAGCACCGTTTGTTGGTTTGTGGAGAAGGCCTCCCGGAATCGGCCGATTCTGCCCTTGAAGAAATGCGTACCCAGCCGTCCTTCGGCTTGCTGCGGCCTGTAGCGGTTGATCACGTCAACAACGGCGCCTCGCCCAGGATCAAGGCCGAGAAACTCTGTCACGCGGCGGGCCTCAGAATCATAGCCTTGAAGCAGGTCCTCGTAGCGCGAAACGAGTATGCTGCGCTCGCGCATCCAGCCCTCCCAGATGCGGACGTAAGTCGTCATGAAATCCACCGCCTGGTCGAATTCGGTGAGGTAGGAGAACGCGTTGGGTCGACCCTTGCGGATGGCGCGGTTCCCGTAGTCCATGGCGGACAGCATTGCATCCCGCGGGTCGCGATAGATATAGGTGGCACGCATCAGGCCCGCAGCGCGCAGAAGCCGAAAGGCCGCTGTGGGGCGGGAATGGGCCTTGATCACGAATGTGTTCCCACGCAGGGCGGGGACAGCCACCATCGCCAACCGGCGGGCAGACAGGACGCCGATGTTGCAGTTTACTTCGCTTAGTACGTTCTGAAGCCGGAAGCGAGTCCGGATCTCAGCGGCCTGGGCGCAACCCGTCGTTTGCATCAAGTCACGTATCAGGTTGTAGTGCCAGCCCGAGCCAGCGCGGGGCATTCCCACGGAAAGCACAATCATCGCGTTACCTGCGGAAAGACATTCACGCAAGGCGGATCCCGTGCAGCGGCTGGGTGACGAACGAACCGGTCCGGGGCACCTAGCTCCCTGCCTTCAGCTGCATCCCAGAAACCCCAGCCAGGATCCCGAGATTGATCCATAAGTTGGGCGTCGCGAAGGAGTCCTGTGTCATGTTGTACAGGAAGAGCGCGAGCCACGTGCAGAGGGCGGCGGTCCCAATAAAGCGCCAGACCGGTCTGCTCCCCCCCAGCGCTGCAAGTGCATCGCCGAGCAACGCGAACTGGAATGCGAGATAGAGGATGAATCCCAGAACGCCGGTCTCTGCCAGCAAACGGACGTACAGGTTCTTGGGGTTCGGGTACAGCGAGTTCTCAGGACTCAGCTGACGAGCGATCTCCGGCACCGTCGTGAGCGCCCAATCTGGCAACCGGGCGTACATGTAGAAACCGCTTGCTCCCAGCCCCACGCCAGTCCACGGGTGGTCTTCATAGGTCCTGATGGCACTCGTGAGATAAGCAGCCCGGGCGCCCGCGGAATTCTGGACCAGGAATTCCGACAGATCCGACGCTGGTGTGTCCCACAGTCTCGAGATGTAACCCTTCTGCGCCAGGAGGATCCCCGCGCCTGCAAGTGCGCCTACGGCCACCGTGAGGACGGCCATCCGCAGGGCCAGATGCCCGAAGCGCGTAAAGCCTGAGACGTACCACCCCCATGCAGTACGGATCTCGGCGCGGCCGACCAGCAAGAGCGTCAACCCGGCGGACACCACGGTGGTCAGTATGCCTCCGCGCGAGAATGTGACGACCACAAGCGCGGAGGCGCCTGCCAGCAGGCAGGGTTCAAGCCAGCGGAGCTTGTACACCCGGACGCGCGTCAGGAGAGATGCAAGGAGCCACGGTAGATACACGGTTGCGATCTGGCCGGCGAGCCACGAAGGTTCGTAAGCCAGCCCGGACACACGGTTGGTCCGGATCAGCTCCCGAAGCGAAAACAAGCGCTGCCATTGTGTGAGGAGTGACTTGGGCAAGACCTGCAAATAGAACGTGGCGGCCTGCAGCGCGCTCCACAGAATATCGATCACAAAGCCGGCCAAAAGCCAGCGGACAGAAAACCGCACTTGGGCTTCCTCGCGATTCATCCAGATCGCTCCTACGAAGAAGCCCGCGCCCATCAGCAGCGTGATCCACGCGCGCAGAGTTCGCCCAACGACATCCTGGCCGCGCATCGGCACCGGGGCTTGCAGGATGCCCATAAGACTTAGCACCACAGCCGCTAACAGGAATGCCGCCAGCGCCGTGAGTGCTCCAGCCCGCGGCGGAGTTGTTTCGCGGCGGACCCACTGAATGAGGAGGGTAAGCAGCAGCAGCACAAGGGGGAAGAATGCCAGCGGCCGAACGAAGGTCCCCTCGCCGGCGGGGAAATACCGAAAGCTCGTAACCGGCAGTGTCAGCAGCGTTGCTGCCCACAGGAAACTGGCCAAAGCGTGCAGAGTTGTAGAGCTGGATCGGGCCGTCATGGCCGGTAGCGGACCAGAAGTATGCCAAATGCGCTTAGGCTGAGGGCGATGCCGGCGCCCACGAGGATATACATGCCTGCGCTATACGTCCGACCCGGGAGAATCGACTCCGCCTGCACCACATCCGCAGTGATAAAGGGCTCCAGACCGCCGTCGGCACCGGCGATGACCTCCCGCTGAACTTCATCGGAGAAGGCTCGCGACCAGGCGTTCGCAAGCAAGGCTGCCGTCTCCGAGTTGTGGTCATCTGCGTAGAAATGCCAGCCACCGCTGCCCGGTTGACTCAACTGCAACTTGCCGTCGCGCAGCTGCGCGACGGTGACGTCAGGAGCGACATTGGCTACGGCGCCCAGCGTGGGATCCGACATGGCAATCTCCACCAGCTTGCGAGTCTCGCGTTCGAGATAGTAGAACTGCTCGCGGTCGGTGTTCTCGGGCCAAGCCTGCTCAAGGTGGAAATCAACGTTGACCGTGGCGCGCGCCCGAAATGGTGGAGGAGCCGAGGAATAAACTGCCGCCCCGAGCAATGCACCGATCAACCCACCCAGGATCCAAAACCGCCAGGCTCTCAGGAGCCCGACAAGTTCATCCGCCGCGGGAGGGGCGAGGATGAGTTCCATGTACCCTGGCTTGGCACGAGCTGTTCTGGACCTGCGCTTCACGTCGCCTCCCATCTCAAGGGCGCCGGGCCATCAAACGGCGACGCCTCCAACGCAGAAGGGGTGCCATCAGTTGGCGAATGTAATACTTGGCCACGAGGATCGATAAGAAGGATCCGCCATCCCGGTAGTGAACGCGCAGCATCTCTGGCCAGCAGCGTTCGTCCGCCGTGATGGTCTTCGCTGTTTCGTGCAGTCGGAAATTGGCCCAGACGCGCGGGATGTATTTTACCGGGGCCCGCTTCGCGATCCGAACCCAGAGATCGTAGTCCATGGCGAAGTACAGGGATGAGTCAAGGGGGCCAAGGGACCGCCAGAGATCGGCGCGGAAAAAAGCGGCCTGTTGAGGTATGTGAACGTAACCCTGCCGGAGGAGGCGGTAATCGGTTTGAGAAGCAGGGAACCTGCCGATGATGCGATCCTCTTCATCGATGTAGTTCGCGCTGCCATAGATCAAGCCGCAGTCGGGTTGTTGCGCGAAGGCATCCGCCACGGCGGAAACTGCGCCCGGCATCCAGGTGTCATCGGAGTTCAGCCAGGCGAGGATGTCGCCGCGCGCGTGCGCAAAGCCCTTGTTGATGGCATCTGTCTGGCCCGCGTCCGGCTCGCTCACCGACCAGGCCAGCCTGGATGAGTACTTCCGGATGATTTCCTGACTGCCGTCACTTGAGCCGCCATCAACAACGATGTATTCGAGATGCGGGAAGTCCTGCGAGAGCACTGAGTCGATCGTTCTTTTGAGGAATCGCGCCTGGTTGAGGGAAGGCGTGACTACAGAAACGAGCGGAATGGGCGTGCTCAATTCCAACTCTCCTCGGGGTAGTACAGCTGTGCCACGTCCTCCGTGAGCCGCCGCACGCGGGCGACTTCTTCACCCGAGAGACGCTGTCTCCAATTCTGCAGGCTGGCGCGGCTGTCAAGTTTCACTGAGTGAACGCGCCGTTTCGAGAGTTCCACGGGATTCCCAGAGCTGCTGGATGCGAGGACCGCCCTCTGCACACGCCGGGTGTACTCCAACCCGAGCTGACGGTACAGCTGCCTGAATCCCTCCGCAGGATCCGTCGCCAGGTCTTCATGTCGCACAACCTCGAGAGCGGGGATGCCGGGCCGAAGATCCCGCAGCGTCGCGTAGATAATCGCCCAAAGCAGGCCCGCCTGCCCGATGACGTCGCCCTTCACGTCGGACCGCATCAAGCCGCGATAGGGCTCCAGATGATCGCGCATGAGCAGGGGCTGTTTCAGGAGGTTCTCGAAATCAAAGCACCAATTCAGGCGCCTAAGGCCGCTGGCGAACGCCGCAGGGTGGCGGACGGTCACGACAATCCTGCAATTCAAGGCCTGTGCGAACCAGCGGAGCGAGAAGACAGCAAATGGATCCTTTAGCAACGCGGTTTGCTGGCCGAGGCGCCCGCGCACGAATACGGTCATGTCCCTGGCCATGCGGCCCAAGTCGCGCACTGAACGGATCGAAGCGAGCTCCCCAGCCAAGTGATACCTATAGGAAAGCAATTCCAGGAAGGATGGCAGGTATTCCCGCTCATTCTCGCTGCAAATGTAGGTGTACCAGTGCTCCACCTCTGTACGGAAGACGCCGCGCCGATGAAGTACATTCAGGGGCTCGCTGATGTAGGCCAGGTGGGGATCCGCAGCCAGAAGCCTGCCAACCCAGGTAGTGCCAGTGCGGTGTGCCCCGGTAACGAGAATGGGCTGGGTTTCTGGCTGCATCACGACCCGCCCGGACTCTCCAGATCATAGATGACGTAGCCATCGCCCTGTGCAAGAAGCGCATACGCGCCCAGTCGCTCCCTGAGGGCCGGTTGGCGCTCAAGCTCGTCAATATCGGTCACAAGAAAGTAGGTATTTCCCAGCGTCAGCTTCACGAAGAGCTCTTCGAATTCAATGGAGCCCCCACGCGCCTCACGATAATCGATATCGCCGGAATTCGGCCAGATGATGGAATTCTGCCATCCCCAATATGCGAGCCGCGAGCCGTAGTCCTGCGTCAGGGCCACGACGTTTGGGCCGTGCTCCAGTCTCTCGCCGATCTCATGCCACATGCTGGCCTGCGGACGATAGTCGACGGCTGCAAGCTGGGCTCGAGCGTCCCATGCCCCTGCGAACACGCAATAGAGAAAGATGCCGAGCACCGCAACACGCTGCACCGGTCGCGAGGCGTAACGGGAGATCTGCTCCATCAGCAGGCCCGCGACCGGTGCAGCGGAGACCGCGACAATGGCGATAAGCGGCAGATGGTAGTAGTCGTGCGTGGCCACATGATAGTCAAAGAAGAGCCCAAAGAGCACGTAGGCAATCCAGAGTCCCGTCAGCAGGGACCGCAGCACCTTCGGGCGAACCAGCAGCAGGCCCAGCAAACCCAGCGCGATGGCCAGACCCCCAGCCGCGAGGTTGGCCATCACCGCCCACTGAAGATAGTTGCCCGGACTCAGGAGCAGGCTCGGGATGAAGCGCCCGGCGAATTGCCGTCCCAAGAACCCCTGCTCAACTACTCCGTAGTAGAGGTACACTGCCGCGGGCATTGTGCCCAGCACCGCCATAAGCCAAAGCTGGCGTTTGCGAATCATCTGCACCCCGAAGCAGGCGATACCCATGGGAATGGCTGCTCCAATGACAAAGAAGGCGGCAACGAACTTGACGTAGATGGCCAAGCCGCCGGCAAGACCCGCCAGGACCGTCCAAAACCAGGAATCGGTTCGCGTCCAGCGCGTGAACAGCCACCAGAAGCACAGGATGAGCATAACCATGAGCACATCCGGTTGAAACGACCGGCTGGCTGTCACCGCGTACGGGAAGAAGAGAAAGTAGGCTGTGGCGACCAGCGCCGCATCGACGGTCAGGTGTTCACGCACCAGCAGGAAGAGGAAGACGCTGCCGATCACCCAGAGTAGCGACGAGTACACTCGCGCCACTGAGGTGTCCGGCCCCGTGAAGTTGTAGGTGAACGCCACAAGACGCTCGAAGACCTCGGGCTCAACTTCGGCCTTGGTTTTCCACTGCTGGATGGCCATCTTGCGCTGCCATTCTGGAAGCTCGGGGTGGGCCTGATAGTACATGCCGCGCGCCTTGAGCTGGCTGAGCAGCTGCCGCGTCGGATGAAAATCAAGCGGCAGGTCAGTGAGGTCATACAGGCGGATGGTCAGACCGAGGCCGAAGAGCATCACAAGGATGCCGATCAACGTCAGCCGAGTTGGGCCAAGGATAGAGCGAGAAGACTTGGTCATGGGGCGCGCCAATTGTAACCCCGAGAAGAGCGCGCCCAGACGATCAGCGTGAGAGGCGTTCCCGGCGTCTTCGAAGTATCCCTTTACGGATGGCCCCGAGACCGACCAGTTCCAACAAGGCGGAGCCAAGGATATTCGTGCGGGCAAGCGCCGTCGCGGGATGAATGGACAGCGCGTGCAGCCACGCGCTCAGTGCTTCGCGGGGAAGGCCGCCGTCGACCAGATAACGTGCATCGACCCGATGAGCTGAGGCACGAGCTCGGCCCGTCACGCCCCGCAGCACTGGCGCCAAGTCCGGATCTTGCGCTGCCCACGCCAGAAGCTGAAAGGCTTCCCTTCCAAAATTCCCTGCTTGGGCGCGGTTCTTGGCGCCAACATGATAACGTGCGGCCGCCCATGTTTCATCCACATGCAAGATTGAACCCAGCCGCGCCAGCCTGACCCATAGTTGGTGGTCGAGCAAGAGGTGGAAACCGCTGTGTAGCCCTCCGGCCGCTTCGACTGCACTGCGCCGCATGAAGGCGGCCGGCTGACCGAGGATCTGGAAGCAAAGCAGGTCCTCAAGGCCAAGTTGATCGTAGGTGAGGGTATTGATGAGGCTGTTCGTCTCGTCCACGGCTTGCATGTTGCCGTAGACCAGCACCACCGCGGGATGGGCTTCGAACACTCGTACCGCCGCGCTGACCGCACCGGGCAGGTAGAAGTCGTCCGAGTTCAGCCAAGCAGTGATCTCGCCGTGCGCATGCGCAAGTCCCTTGTTGATCGCGTCGGCCTGGCCGGCATCAGGCTCGCTTACCCACCACGCCAGGCGACCGGCGAACTCCTTGATGATCTCAATACTTCCGTCCGACGAGCCGCCGTCCACCACAAGGTACTCGAGCTCCGGATGGTCCTGGTCCAGCACAGAACGCAGGGTTTGCCGAAGGAAGGCCGCCTGATTGTAGGAAGGCGTGATGATCGAAACCCGCGTCATTTCGGGGCGCTCAAGTCGTAAAGAATGTAGCCATCGCCCTCGTCGGCGACCGAGTAACCGTCCAGCGCGGCTGCGAGGGCAGGCTGACTCTCGAGTTGCCCGAACGCGGTCACGAGGAAATAGTCGTTGCCCGCAGTCAGCTCAGCGAAACGCACCGCGAGTTCCCGATCGCCGGCTCGGAACTGCGAGAGAGCTGTATTGAGAGGCCACAGGCGGACTTTGTGCCAGCCCCAATACATCAGATCAAAGCCGTAGTCTTGCGTGAGGGCGATCACATCAGCGTCCTCGGGAATTGCCTCCCCGATGGTCTCCCACAGGCGCGGCGCGGCGCCAAAGTCCTCGGCCAC
The DNA here is from genome assembly GCA_043805815.1 of Chloroflexota bacterium. GTDB lineage: Bacteria > Chloroflexota > Anaerolineae > Anaerolineales > Villigracilaceae > Fen-1038. The sequence goes on along the minus strand of JAZDHO010000176.1, from coordinate 10,790 downwards.
AAGTGCGGACCGGGCCGCCCAGGCCTGATAGCCGGTCAGCAGCAGCAGCGGAACAAGGGCAGCAGCCCGCCACACACGGCTTACCCCCTGCGCTCTTGCGATCACTGCCTCTGCGACAGGCAACAATCCGATCGCTATCACCGGCACGAGCTGAAGATGGTAGTAGCTGTGCGTGAACATCTGAAAGGGAAGCGTCAGGCCATAGAGCAGGTATCCGGTCCAAAGACCGATTAGCAGCCATCGGGATTTTCCCCCAGCCAGGGCCGTTCCCGCGAGGCCGAGAAACAGGATGGTCAACCCGACGAGACCGCCGACGAAACCAAGCCAGTCGGCATAGAAGTGCGGACTCGATGTCAGCCTGAATAGATCAACCGTCCAGGCAAACAAGAACTCCGTTGAGCGAGCCACGTGGCCAAGAAGGTAATAGACGGCCGCCGGGACCATCATCACGGCGATCATGGCCCACACCTGCGCTGACTTCCAGAATCGTCGCCCGAGGGTGGTTATCACTATCGCGGTGGCGGCACCCACGACAAGAAAGACAATGACTATCTTCACCAGCACCGCGAAGCCCGCGAACGCGGCACCCAGAAGGGCCCATTTCCAGCGCAGGTCCTCGCTCCAGCGATACAGGAAATTGATGCCGATGACGAAGGATGCTGTCATCAGTGGGTCTGGCTGGAACGAGCGGCTGGCCTGCACGCCAAAGGGAAGCACGAGATAGTACGTCAAAGCGATCCGCGCGGATGCGGGCGACGCAATCCGACGGCCAGTGTCGAAGAGGGCTAGTCCGCCCAGTAGCCAAAAAAGGGTTCCGTAGATGCGAGGAACGGCGAATGATTCACCGCCGGCGAACAAGAACGTCTGGCCAACGATCGTCTCCAGGATCGGCGGTTCGTATTGCCCCACAGCACGGCGGAACGACAATGCCAGGGCACGTTTCTGAGGGTCAGCGTGGGTGTCGGCATCGTAGTAGATTGAGCGGGCGACCAGCGCGTTGCGCAGCTGGCGTGTGGGGTGGAAATCCAGCGGCGGGGCATCAAGGTTCACGAGCCTTAGAACGGACCCAAGGGCCAGGAGCAGGATGAGCCATGGATCCCAACGCGCAACCGGAGTGAGTGATGCTGATCTCATTTGAAAAGCGAATTGTAGTCAGCTTTCGGAAAGATTTCCAGCCTTCCGCCAATGGTCGCATCGATCACCTCGCGGCCAGCGTCCCGGAAGGTGTCTCTCGCCATGCTGTAGGCGAGTTCCGACGTCGCAAGATCGGGCAACTGCCAGCGGAAGCCTTTGCCAAAGTAGCCGGGCGAGAAGTGATTGGGGTCTTCGCCATCTGACACAATGGTCTTGTTGGCCCCTCCCTGCGTGGCGAAGTGATGGTCCACGCCGATCAGAATGACTTGCCGAAAGCCCATGTGAAACGCGAGCTGGAGTGCGACATAGGTCACCGTAGCACCCTCCCACAGCCGTCCGCGTGCATCCTGGGCGAATTTCGGGCTTTCATAGGTCGTGTACATGAATGTGGGTAAGTCTGATCCGCGCGATCCTGGTGCAACGAAGCGCCGCGAACGCCAGGAAAAGAAGCGCGGGATGGAGAGTGCCTGCATCTCATGAACACATTGTTCAATGACCAGGTCGTTCACGGCGACAAGGCAGGATGTCTCGAATCCCAGGGATGGGAACATCAGGTAGACGCGGTTGAGGCCGAACGTGAACTCATGCCGAAGCAGGGAGAGATCCATGTTGCGAAGGCTCGGGCCATTCCCGACGATGAACGCCCGCCGGCCCTCGTACGTGCCGCGCACAGCGGCAAGGCGGGAGAGGCTTTCCCGGCGCCACGGATGCAGATACGCGCCTGCCAAGTCCGGTATGCGGCGCAAAGCCAGGTAGGCCCCACGAACGGATGCCCGCAAACCGGGCGGCATGAGACGCTTCAGGTCTCGTTTCACTCTGGCTGCTATGGGTGTGCCGCGAGCCGGCAGAGATCTATTCGGTGCTCAGCCTGGCCGTGGCTCCCCCATCCACCACCAGTGCCTGTCCAGTCATGAAGGCGGACTGCTCGTTGTCCGCCAGGAAGTAGATCGCGCTGGCGATCTCCTCGGGCTTTCCCACGCGCCCATTGACGGTTCTGCGGGCAAGGTTTTCGAGCCGCTCCTGGACATTGGCGCCCCTGGCGTGTCCGCGATCGAGACCGGCGCGCAGCATGGGCGTATCCACGGCCCCGGGCAAGATAGCATTGACCCGAATGCCATCGGGAGCGAATTCGATTGCCATGGCGCGCGTCAGCGCCAGCATGCCGCCCTTGGAGGCGGCGTACGCGGCGATATTGGCCGAGGTCTGGATCGCATGAACCGAGGACACGTTGACGATCGCGCCTCCGCTGGCTGCCAGGAGCGGATGTGCCAGTTTGGCGCCCAGAAACACCGACCGCAAGTTGGATGCCATGACGGCATCCCATTCCTCCGCGGTCGTATCAATGAGCGGCTTCGCGATCTGCACGGCGGCGTTGTTCACCAGAGCATCCAGGGATTTCGCACTCGCATGGACCCTGTCGAATATCGCCTGCATGTCCTCAGGCCGCGAGATGTCCGACCTGATGAACACGCCATCCCCTGGATAGCCATCGCCAAACTGGAGACGATCTACACCGAGCACCCGCCAGGATCTTTCGTGAAAGAGTTCGACCGTCGCGCGACCGATCCCGCCGGCGGCGCCTGTTATGAGGACTGTTCTGGTCATTTGGGCACCAAGTGTCCTTCCATTGATCGGATCAGACAGCCACTAGGCCTCGAGCGGACCGTCGAACGATATGCCCAGCCCCTCAAGCAGATTCCTGATGCTGTTGCGGTGGACTCTCTCCCAGGCCGCTGGACTCGAATTCGCATTGTGCGGCGCAAGCAGGACGTTCTTCATCTTCCGTAACGGGCTGCCGGCCGGAAGTGGCTCCGTCTCGAACACATCCAGGGCGGCGCCCGCCAGTTGCCCGACCTGGAGGGCCTTGATCAGCGCCTGCTCATCCACGATGTGGCCGCGGGCGGTATTGATGAGGATGGCGCCCTCCTTCATGCTGGCCAGGGTCTCGGCACCCAGCAGGTGGCGGCTGGTGGGATTCAGGTCGCAGTTGACGCTGACGTAGTCGCTCTGGGCCAGCAACGTGAGGAGGTCGGTCATTTCAATCCCCGTCTCGGCAACAAAGACGTGATCGATCTCGACAATATCCGTTCCAAGGAGCTTCATCCCGAAGATGCGGGCGCGGCGCGCCACGGCCTTGCCGATGTTACCCACGCCGATGATCCCGAGCATACGCTCACTGAGCGAGTGCGCAGCCGGCTTGCGCCACTCGCCGGCCTTCATCTCGCTGTCCATCCAGGGCTGGCGGCGGGCGAACGCGAGCATGTAGCCAAGCACACTGTCTGCAACCGGTGTCGTGAAGGCATTGGGTGTCCGGTAGAGCCTGATTCCGAGGCGGCTGCATGACTCCGCATCGATCGAGTCCACTCCGGTGCCCCATTTTGATATGACCTGGAGCCGAGGCGCGCAGGCCTCAAGGACGCGGGCCGTATAGAGATCATCTCCGCACAGGGTCGCATCGAATTTGCCGGCGTAACGGAGTATGTCCTTCTCCTCTAGACGTTCATGGACCTCAGCCACCAGGAGCTCGATACCCAATCGCTCCAACACGGGTCTGAACCGGTCGAGAAGCGGAACGATGTACGGTGCGGTTACGAGAACGGTCGGCATTAGTTGGCCTGGCACAGCACTTGATTGACTTGATTATAGTCGTACGGTGCGGGGTAGGCCGCGCCTCTCTGCATCTGCAGGCATAGGAAGGCCCGCGCACCATCATGTGAGCGAACAATCGCTGCGGCGCGACGCATATCCTGCGCGCGGCCGAGCGTGGCATAGGCCTCCAAGGCCGGCAGCCACTCGGACACATCCTCCGGCGTAACGTCCAGCACGAGTGCCTCATCCGCCAGCCGCGCCACCTCCGCCCAGTCGCCCTTCTGCCGGGCAAGGCCCATTTGCTGATAGTAGCGGCACCACTCGCGTGGTGCATGCCCCTCAAGGAAGTGGGGCAGCTCGGCGGGCTGCGCCGAGACATCGATCATGTCAATACGAGAATACGGAGCAACGTCGGCGACGAGGGAATCTTCCACCAGTCCCGGCAGCTCGATCTTGCGCCCGTCGAGGATGTGCAGGCAGGATCCGGGCTGCGGATAGACGGCGACGAGGGCATTGCGGTAGTTGTCCTCGATCAGGACACTGCGATCATAGTGCTGCCGGTTCTTCTGCAGCTGTAGATTGGTGGCAGTCGCGGCATTGATGACATCCCCGCCGATCCTGAGACTCTGACCCGTGAAGTAAATCATGTTGGCGGGACCGTAGATCTCATAGCCCTCCTGGTAGCCGCCAACTGGGAGCGAAACGAACAACATGGTGCCGCCCATGATGCCCGGGGCGCGCCATACCGTCTGCTGCCACAGGTCGCGCTGCCACGTCCAGAAGTCGCGGTACCAGGCCGCGCTGAAATGGTGGACGATAACCGACATGCCGATCAGGCCGACGAGCACGGCCCTCCGGGCCGACGAACCGAGATACCGGAAGATGGCCCCACCCACGATAAGCGCCACTCCCGACGACGCGTACAAGGTGTACCGATCCCACTGATCCGCGAACAAAACGTTGCGACCAGCCATGTCGATCGGCAGCAACGCAAATAGGACGACCACGGCACCCATTCCCATCATCTGCCCGTGCGCATTCCACCTGTCTGCGGCGTCCGCAGGCAAGTCCGTGTGCAGCGCACCCCGCGCCAAATAGAGGAAGCAGGCAACCACCAGGAACGCCGCGCCGAGAGCGATGGCCAAGTCACGATAGTTGCCGGCCGCAACGAACTGGTAGAAGGGAACGCTCCAGGCAAGGACGGTTGTTTCGATGACGTCCTTCAGAGTTTCGACCGCGACCGAAAGCGCCGACCGCAGCGGTAATGAACCGTATCGTCCAAGCAAGACATCGAGATTGGTCGCGCGTCGAGTGCTTTGAAAGATGAACAACCGCCAGGTGAGAAAAGCCACCGCCAGAAGCATGTAGACCAGGTCCGCCTTCAGCGCCCTGAAGGAGGTCAGCTTGATACTTGCATGATCTCGCCGCCAGATCACAAACCAGGCAATGGCCAGACGTGCCACCTCCAGGCCTATCGCCGATTCGAAGATGCCCAGGTAGATGAGCTCCAGCGCCCCCGCGGCAGCCGCCAGGATCATCCATGAAGCGCTCCCGGTCGATCGCATTGCCTTGATCATCAGAACGAACGAGAGCAGGGCCGCAGCATTCGCGGCGAGATCAGTGCTGTAGACGCCTGCGTTGGGTTGCACGCTCCAGCCCGGATACACGGAGAATAACAGCCCTATGGCGAGCGTCTCCGGTGCCCGCCTCGGCCATAGCAAACGAAGCAGCCACCAAAAGGCCAGATTGCCCAGCAGCCTCAATGCAAGGGCAGCGACTTGCCAGGCCAACGGCGAAACTCCCAGGAAGCGATAGGCAACCGCGTACAGATACCCGATCAAAGGCCTGTCGATCTGGAACAGCGCGATGATTCCGGCAGTGCCTTCCGACTGCGCGGTGGCGAACAGATACCAGTCATCCCGGTAGAATCCCAGACTTGGGAGTAGGATGCCGTATGTTGCGAGGCTGACAAGACCGATCAGCAGAGGGTGGAGGATCTGCTCCGGCAACCGTCTCATGGAGTTTGCTCCGCGCTTGGCTTTGCTCGCCCCATCAGGAACTCGCAGATCGCAAAGTCCAGCTCGTTGTCAATGTCCCACGCCTCGGCGTCGTCGATCTCGAACAGCAGCGGGCGATCACCAATACGGTGGTGGCGCCTGATGAGATCGGCGCGGGTGAACACGTATAGGCATGAGTTCTCTTCATAGACCGGCGGCAGGTCTTGGGTCTGGATGAGGTCGGCAGGATCGTGGTTCAGGGCTGTGCCCGATTGATCGTAAAGCCGGATCTGCCGGCGGGTAACGGAGAACAGCGAATCATGGGCGGGCCAGCCGCCAAGAAAAGCCTGGATGGCGCGCACGATCGTTCCGGCACGGAGCAAGGGGTTGGTCGTGTGAGTCTGCACGTAGTAGTCTGCGTCGATCTGGCCGGTGTCATGCTCCAGGACGTTGTTCATCGAGACATCGTCGGGGCGCAGGTGCTCAGGGCGCTCAATGATCTTCACCGCGGGGAAACCCTCGCGCAGACCGCGCATCACAATCTCGGAATCGGTATCCACAGCGATCACGTCGATCTCCGATACCACAGAGAGGGTCTCCAGGATGTGATGATACAGGGGTCGCCCCGCCAGCGGACGGTAATTCTTCCCTGGAACACGCTGACTGTGATGACGGACGGGGACAAGGGCGGCAATTCTGGTCATGGCGCGACGATCATACTGAAGCAGCCCGTGGTGACGGTTACAGCTGGCAACCCAGCTCCTCTTGCGCCTGCGCCGCGGCCTGATCGCGTTCCACCGAAGGCAGGGCCGTGCTCGCGAGATCTCTCCACAGGTCGCACAGCACTGATGCGGAGCGGTCTGGAAGGACCTGCGCCTGCCGGGTCAGGGAGCGGGCCTCCTGCCACGAGCCCTGCCGGCCGAATGCCTCAATGAATGGAAGCATTTCGATCGCGTTTGGCGCCCGAAGGCCCTGATCGCCTGCCGCGCGCCAAAGACTCACGACTTCATTCCATTCTCGATATTGTCTGGCGAGATCTGCTTTTTCGTAATAGTAGCACCATGGGCGCGGCGGCTCCTCACCAAAGATCGCAGACGGGGGAACATTCTCGGGCGAGTCTTTGATGCGAGATGGATTCGAGACTCCGAGCCACGTCTTAGCCGGGGCCGTCAGGCTGCGGGCATTAGCAAGCTCCGGCCGCAGAACCCACAGGCACTGATCCGAGCCCGGTTCAAATGTGATGGCCAGAACATCCTGCACCGTGGTTGTGAATCTCGTTCCGTACTTCTCGAATGCGTCAGGCTCGCCTGCCGCGAATTTGTCGAAGTCCATGTGCTCGAATCCGGCATTGAACCAGTAGCTCGCCTTGAGTGGAGGCGTGACCTGAGGGTAGAGCACATTGACGGCAAAAGCCGTCGGATAGATGCCCATAAAGAAGAGGATCTCCTGGTCGGCAACAACCAGCGTGTTGGGCTGAAGGGCAGGCGCGCGCCAGTGCAGCTGCCAGTAAAACTGCCGCTGCTTATCCCAGGAGGCCTGGAAGCTGCGCGCCGTTTGCACGTGCAACCCCACACCCAACCCAAGCAGGATGCTCAGAACCAGATGCCGGTACGCACCACGATCGACCAGTGCATAGACGGCTCCGACAACCAGCATACTTGCCCCAGGCATCGCCGCCAGGGCCAGCCGCTCGCTCCACAATTGGTTCTTCTGGTAAATGGAAAAGCCCGCAACCCAGAACGGCAGCATTGACAGGATGACAATCAAGATGCCTGCAGCAGGGATCTGAAGGGCCGGCGGCGATTCGTCGGCGGCATTTCGAAGGCGATCCACCCTCGTCATGACGAAGTAAGCCAGCACCGCAAATCCAACAATGCTGCCCAGAATGTAGTAGGTAGACGGTCGCGAGAGGTCGATGATTGCAGGATCCACGGCCGCATACCATTGGGAAAACACGACGTACACCAGATCCTGAACGGCCGCCTGGAGGATCCCCTGCAGCCCAGCAAGCGGTGAGCGCAGAAGTTCAGCCAGGGTTGCCAGAGTACCGAACCGGTCGTACCCAAAAATCGCGCCATAGGAACTGCGGTAGCCCGAGTAGAGCAGCAGTACCACCAGGTACGGCAGTGCACGTTTCACTGCGTGCTTCATCCGCTCTCGAGGTGGAAGGCCACGAAGTAGCAGCCAGAGAATCACGGGTCGGGCGAGCTCAAGCCCTGCGAAGTACTCAATCACTGCCAGGTGCGTGGCTTGGAGAACCAGGGCCACGACTGTCAGCGGGGCGAATGACCTGGGGTGCCGTACGGCCTCGAGCATCGATAGAATCGACAGCATGAAGACCAGGTACATCGTCCAATGCAGCGCATAGGCCACGGCCAGGGGTTGAAGCGTGAAGATCGGATAGGCCGCAAAGAGCAAGGCAAACCATCCGGTCAGGCCTCCAGCCTGGGGCCAGATGCGGCGAACGGACAGCCAGAAGGCCTGAACGGTCAGGAAGCGGACAAGCATGAGCGACCAGTGCCAGGCCGCGGGCGTAAATCCGAGGATCTTGAAGAAGGCGGCGTACACAGTCCAGGCAAGAGGACCCCTGTCCACCAGCAGAAAGCGTTGTAGGCCCTCGGAGCCCTGCCAGTACGCGTAGAACACGTGATGCCAGTCGTCCTGGAAGTAGCCAAGCCGTGAAAGCAGGATCCCGAAGCAATAGACACAGACTGCAAAGATCAGCGCGGGGGCACTCCATTCGATCAATCTGGAGTCCCGTGGTAGTTGAGCGGCTGCCCGCGGCTTTACCATGACGAATGGATTATACCGAATGGAACCAGGACACCCACGATTCCCATCCGCGGGCCCGGATTCCGAAGTATATTTGCTCTGGGTTTGCGGAGGCGACGATGACGGAGAACCATACCAAGGGAGAGATGCACGGCTGCATCGTATGCGGCAGGCTATACAAGCTTTACGTGGTCTACGGGCCGTCCGGCCGCTTCATGGATTCCATCGTCATGAGCGCCGGAGGGAAACGCGTGCCGCACCCCGTCCGGCCCCTCGTGGCGTGCGAGCATCACGGGGCAGATCAGATCAGGCGGGCGGTTGAGAGGATCTACGGAGAAAACTCGCCCGAGGAGGACACGTGAGCCCACGGAGAAAGCGTCGTCTTTCCGATCCAGGACACGTGCCTCCCGGCCCCGGCCCGCAATTGCGTCGCAGCATCAGATCGGAATGGGTTGCCTGAATTCAGAGCATGGAGTGCTTCATGCACGTATACCCTGGAAAGTGCCTGCTGAGCGCGTCGGTTCTCGTCCTTTTTGCCACCGCCTGCAGTCCGCCAGCCACCCCGCAGGTGGACGTTGTCGCCACGGCCGTGGCGCAGGCCGCGTACGACCTCCTCACGCAGACTGCTGCTGCCGCCTCACCCACCCCGTTTCCTCCAACGTTCACGCAGACGCCTCCTCCCACTGAGACCCCGACACCAACACCCACGAGCAGCGAGCCGCCTCGCAGCCCCCAGACCGTCAGTTTCGCCGCGTGTTGGCTGGGGGGGCCGGGCAGCCCGAATGCCCTGGACAGCAACATAAAGAAGGGCAAGGCGGTGGAATTGCTCGGACTGGGGAACACGTCCGGGTGGTACGTCATTCGGAATCCCTACTTTCATAGACCCTGTTGGATCCTTGCTTTGGACCTGAAGATCTTCCCCGGGACAGATCTGTCAACGTACCCGGTCATGACTCCCGGAATCCCCCTAATGGGGCAGTAGCCGGCCTCCCTTCGCGCATGGCCTCGAATGGTGCCCGGATCGAGGGGGAAGGAAGGAGAGGATTCGTCGGCATGACATCGCCAGGATCGATCCCACACGGGACCGCGTAGTCTTGCGCATGCAAAGCCGCCGGCACGGGGGACTTTGCTCTTATAATGATCCGAATGAAGGCAGTCCGTTTCACTGCCGGGAGCGTGCCGTTGGTTTTCGCTCTCATTACCGTCGCGGCATACGGATTGCTGCTCCCCCTGACTGGCTTCTACTGGGATGATTGGCCCTTCGCCTGGATCGCGCACTTCCTGGGCCCGTCGAATTTCATTCCTGCATTCCAGGGCTACCGCCCCTTCCTGGGTCCCATCTTCTTCCTCACGACCAGCGTGCTGCCGGCCAATCCACTTGTCTGGCAGGCCTTTGCGCTGCTGATTCGTTTGCTGGCGGCATTGGCAACCTGGTTTAGCCTGGATCAGGTTTGGCCGCGCGGCCGTCGCCTGACCCTCGCAGCGGCTCTGCTCTTCCTGGTCTTCCCCGGATACAGCCAGCACTGGGTCGCATTCACCCACATCAATCAAGAGTGGATCTCTCTGATCGCGTACCTGCTTTCGTTCGGCTTGAGCATTCGAGCGATTCGCGAACCGCGGACGTCCCACGCCGCGGTGCCCGCCGCACTCCTACTGCAATGCGTGGGCCTCTTGCCGACCGAGTACTTCGTCGGGTTGGAACCGATGCGGCTGATCTTCTTCTGGGCCGTGCTTTCGGAATCGACCGACGGCTCTGGCCGCCGGCTCGGCGCCGCGGTCAAGGCCTGGTGGCCATACTTGTTGCTGTGGCTGATCAATGCGTCATGGCTTGCGTACTACTACAAGTCGGGTGTCTACATCTCCTACGATTTGACCGCGGCGGCGACCGTTCCCAGGCTCTCGGAATTCATGTTGGTCTTTGGGGATGCACTTTGGAAGACCGGTTTCTTTGTCTGGCTGCAGATATTACCTTTGGCTGCGGGATCGCCCACTTCGCCGACCAGCGTCGCCACCACCGCCATCATCCTCCTTGCTTTCGCGCTCCTTGCAATCTACCTGCTGCGATTGGATGGGGCACCGATGTCGGCTCCAGCAAGGCGCCTGCGCGGTACGGATCGGATCGAAACCGGAGACCGTGGCGCGCAGGTGAGGATAGCCCGGTTGGCCATGCTAACTGGCGCTCTCGGTATGCTGCTGGGTCGCGCGCCCTCGTTCGCCGCCGGGCTGCCGCTCACCCTGCAATCCAGCTTTGATCGACTGACGATCTCCATGATGTTGGGCGCGAGCCTGTTCGTGGCC
>JAZDHO010000175.1:0-2597 GCA_043805815.1 Chloroflexota bacterium | reverse complement strand
TCTGACGGACTGCTCGTCGCACCGAGTGATGTCGTGTGGGCACGTCTCGCTGGTCATGTTGTCCTCCTACTCCTCTGTGTCGAGCGGGTCACGGCTGAAGCCCTGGTAGGTCGGCGGCGTCCAGGGCTTCTCGGGCTCCACCAGCCCGACGTAGGTCCAGTCGCCGGCGCCGAGATACTGGCGGGCGATGGCGAGTGCCTCATCGGCTGAGCTGGCGTGCACCTGCTCGGTGCCCTGTCCGCGGGTGACGAGGTGTGTCTGTGTCATGGTCGCCTCCTTGATCACAGGGATACTATACCGTATCCGGATACGATACGCAACATTTATTTTCACTCAATTTACTGAGTGTTTTGGTGGATTTGGCCGGGAACTGCTGAGATGTCTGCCCTAGATCGGATGATCGAGCACTACATGGCGTAGCTGAGTGATGGCATCTCGCAAACTGATGTTTCGGCGTGGTAATCGCCATCGTCCGCGCCACCACCACCTAATGACGATCGCTCCGGCTCCGTCGATTTCCTGCCTCGGCTCCGGCGTCGGCGAGGGTGGGCTTGTCTACCGGTTCCGAATTGGTACCAGTAGAACGACGTTGGTATGGTTGCCCGCCGGTGGCCAACCCCACCATCGCTCTCTGCGCCACCAGCAACTCTCCGAGGCGTTGGTATGGTGAAGGGGGGCAGCAGCCGAGGCGGGGACCGACTGCTCAAATTTGCGACCAGTAATAGGATTAAGCCCTTTCTGGACAAGAGTTTAGCTGACGGGACCCTAGCCCAGATCAAGTTCCAGCTTCCCAATGGAGTAATCAGCATTGGTTATGAAGCAACATTGCTGGCCGATCTGTGACTATGCCATGCTCCAGAAGCTCTATGGAACAGATCCCGACGGAGAGAAGCGCTACAGCCCGGCGAAGTGCATCGGCACCCGTTGCGAAATCATCCAAGGCGACCCAAACCCGAAGCACATCTCCACGAGCTACGTCGAGCGCCAGAACCTCACCATGCGGATGAGCATGCGGCGGTTCACGCGGCTGACGAACGCCTTCAGTAAGAAGGTCGAAAATCACGCGGCAGCCGTCGCACTCTACTTCATGTATTACAACTTCGGCCGCGTGCATCAGACATTGCGCGTGACGCCGGCTATGGAAGCGCGCATCAGCGACCATGTTTGGACAATCGGGGAAATCGTTGATCTCTTGGGCAGAACTGGCGCACGAACCGCCCGTGACGTAGAATAACCGTAGCAGAATCGAAGCGTTCGAACCGATGCCTCTCAGAAGTGTCATCACCACTTCTGAAAGCGACTCTCCGGTCAGCCCTATAAGTGTATCACAAGGGAGACTGGAGATGGATCGAGCATTCCACGCGCCACAGACCTGGGCCGGGTCAATCGTGCCGATCTTTCTTGAACGCTTCATTTTGGCTGTGTTAGCCACTGTGGCAGTTGGGGTCTTCATGGTGAATCCACTTCAATGGGATCGAACACAGCAGGTCGGAGCCGTAATCGTCATTATAGGTGTTGCGCTCTTTGTGGCCGGGACCGTCTACCGCATGAACAAATCAGCGCGGCCTGGCTCGACAAAGGCAGAGCCCACGACGGATGAGGTCAAGACAGGGATCCGCACCCCCGCCGCTGTGTCTCAACCCGTTGAGCCGGTGGAGACGCCCCCATTGAAGGCCAAGATCTCACCGCCAGAAGCAGCGCCGGCGGGGCAGGGTAGAAAGACCAACCAGTTGAAGCATGCACCGATTATTCAGCAACACTCAGAAGCTCCGAACAGCCCGAACGTTGTGACCCTTGGACCAAACAGTCCCGTCATGATCAATCCAGCGCCACCCACGTGGGGCTTGGATGCGCGTTTTCTGGAGTTGCTATCCAGGCGAATAGCTCACTATCCACAGATTCAACAGGAACGGGACATGATCAATTCAGTGATGGGCGATCCGGATAGTACCAGGTTTGCGGCGGGCCTCGTGACGGCCTTCCGCCAAGCCGGGTGGACTATGACTGGAAGCGGCTTCAGCCAGTCGGTTTTTTCGAGTCCAATTGAGGGAGTCTTGATGAAAGTGAAACAGTTAGATCCGATGCCGCCCGTGCTTGTCGAGGTCATCAATACTCTGCGCGAAGCGGGCATCCAACCACATGGCGTCATTGACGACACGCTAGGGCCGGGAGAGTTCGAGATAGTCGTCGGATCGCGGCCCATAACACGTTAGTAGGCCCGGCCCGCTGAACTGCTCTACGTTGAGGCCGAGCCACAGCGACGGCGTAGCTGTTCCCCTCTCTCGTTCCCGTTCCCGCACCCCCGAGACCAAACTGACCCACTACCGAATCACCACCCGGCCTCGATGATGATCTCTCGGTCTATGGCAGGCGGCGTATCTCCGCTCCAGATGATCTCAGCCGTCACCGGATCGCGATACCTTACCTCTTCCACCGCCCGCTTCAGTTCAGGCCTGTACGTGCCGCTCACGCCGTAGCAAAGGGCCAACCCGAAGGCGGCGCGCGAGGAGTTTTGATCGATACGCTTCACGCTGCCGTTGAGATCAGGGCTGCTCACCCACGCCTCCGGCTTTCCGCCGTGGTAGAGCTCTGACCAT
>JAZDHO010000174.1:0-17465 GCA_043805815.1 Chloroflexota bacterium | reverse complement strand
ATCGCGTACGAAAGCCCAGAATCGATAACGGTCTGCTCATTGGCCGCCTTGCCCCAGAAGTACGGCAGCGGGGACGCCAGTGAAGGATTGGTGATGCTGATGTGAATCAGCCGCCGCACGCCCGCTGTCGATGCCGCTTCGATCAGTCGACGCGTATTCTCGACGGCGCGTGCCTGTGTGCTTCGGCCACGGTCGAATCGGATCCAGTAGGTGTTGATCAGGACTTGGGCGGACCTGAGGGAATTCACAAGCCGGCGTTGATCGCTGTAATCCAACGGGAGGACCTCGACCGGCTGATCAAAGGGGTTGGCGCGATCGGGGTGGCCCGTAAGGCTTGCCACTTGCTCGCCCCGGCGCAACAGCCGGCGCGTGATGTACTTGCCAGAATAGGAAAACGCACCAGTTACGGCGATCTTCATCTCTAAGCTTGGTGGCTTTGGGCTCCGTTCACGTGCATCACGGACCGGAGCGGAAATGCTCGAATAGGTTCGCGCCCTGGAGGACATCAGCCTCGGCGCGGTAGCTTGCGATCTCTATGTTTAGGTGCAGACTCTCGGCGTCATTGCTGTGGAATTCAAACTCGACTCGACCAGGGCGGCTCCCCGGGATCACATTGACAGGTAGGGCCTCAATGGCCACCATCACCCGGCCGATCCACTGGCCCAGGGCACCCTCGTCGGCGATGGATCTGACAGGTATCCGCACTCGGAAATCTGTTTCCATGGCGAGGAATGTCGTCTGTCCGTTCTGTTGCCGGCATTCCTCACCGAATGCATAGGCGCTGGCACGGATGCCGGAATCGGCTGTGGCGAGCTCCCTTTGGAGCTGCTCGCCCAGATGGGGAAGCTCTTGCGTGGCCCAGGCGTAGAAGCAGCCCGGTGCGTCCCCGGCCGTCGTGGCGGATGAAGCCGCAAGCGCCTCGGTGGGCGGCGCACCCTCTTCCGACGTGCCGGAGGGCGAGAGGCGCAAGACGCGCGGCGAACATGCCCAGAGGATCTGGGCAGCGACGAGAACGAAGCTGAAAAGTCGCAATGCCACGAGAACGCCCTCGAATCGATTGTACTTGAGGCTAGCCACAATCGCCGAAGGATCATTGAGCAAGGGGGTTGCAGGTGGGACGAGGAAGTGCAGGCAGGCATGCCCCGCGGCGCGCGACGCGACGGGGTTCGCCCGCTCACACTGACTTCAAGAGATGTGCCGCTGCGGCCGCCATGAGGGCGACCGCGCGCGGCAAGGCCTGCTCGTCGAAGTCGAACTTGGGGTGATGATGTGCATAGTCCAGATGCCTGGCGGGATTATTCGACCCAACAAAGACGAAACACCCCGGTACCTTCTCCTGCATGAAGGCCATATCCTCAGCGCCCATCGTGAAATAGCCGGCGGTGTCCAGGTCGCTGCCCGGAAGGACCCTGCGAGCGACTTCCTGAGCCTGCGCGGCCATGGACGCATCGTTGATCACCGCGGGAGTGACGCGTTTTGATTCCACTACCACCTGACAGCCCATTGCCTCCCCAATGCCCTTCGAGATCTGCTGAAGCCGCTGCAGGACCTTGCGCCGGACGGCCGGGTCGAACGTGCGGATGGTGCCTGTGAGCTCGGCCGCCTGAGGGATGATATTGAAAGCCGTACCGCTATGGATGGTAGTGACGCTGACCACGGCGGCTTCCAGAGGCGCTACATTGCGCGAGGTGATGGTCTGCAGGGCGCCCACGAGCTGCGCCGCAGCGACGATCGGATCAAACGTCAAATGGGGGGCAGCTCCGTGTCCGCCTCTGCCCGTCAACTTCAGCGTGAAGAGCTCTGCGCCGGCCATGATCGGCCCAGCGGCAATGCCCAACCACCCGACAGGCTTGTCGTTCCACAGGTGGAGTGCGAGGCTGCGATCCACTTGCGGGGATTCCAGTACGCCGTCGCGGATCATTAGCTCGTTGCCGCCGAGGCCCTCATGCCCGAGGCCCTCTTCGCACGGCTGGAAGCAGAACTTTAGCGTGCCAGCCAGGGCAGCGCGATGTGCGTGCAGCATCTTCGCAACCGCCAAGCCTACGGCCGTGTGACCATCGTGTCCGCAGGCGTGCATCACTCCAGGGGTCTTGGAGGCGTACTCTGCACCAGTTTCCTCGCGGATGGGCAGGGCATCCATATCAAAGCGCAGCAGGATGGTTGGGCCGGGCGTTGAGCCCTCAAGCAGACCGACCACGCCGGTCTTTCCGATGCCCTTCGTAACCTCAAGACCCAGCGCCTCCAATTCCCTGGCCACGATCCCTGCCGTCCGGACCTCCCGGAAGCCCAGCTCGGGGTTCATGTGGAAGTCGCGCCGCAACGCTTGCGTGTAGGAGAAGAGGGCTTGAGCTTCCTGGAGGAATTCGGTCATGATGGAAGCCCCGGGCCGGCCTGAGCCGCAAACCGGCCGTGATCGGCACTACTCGTATTTGACGACACGGAATCTCTCTTCGTAACGCGGTTTGTCCTCGGTGCTGCCTTCGACCCTCCGCGTCAGCATTCGCGCCTTGAATTTCTCAATGTCACCGACCTGAGTGCGGTGCTTGAGCAAGGCCTCAAGCTTGGTGGGCCACACATCGGTGACGTCCAGGACAACTGTCGGCTGATTGGTCAGGGCGCACCAGACTTCTTGCGGCATGTGCGGGCTGAAGCCTTCTGCAAGGAGCTCTGGAAAGTAGGACGCATTACCTGCGGCCGGAAACACGGCATCGAGCACGGCCTGCCCTGCGGCGCGGTGATCAGGGTGGTTGATCCCATAGGCTGCAAACAGTGTCTGCGGGTCGCAGGTCACCAGGATATCCGGCTTGATCCGGCGAATCAGGCGCACAATTTCCCGCCGCAATTCCAGATCGGCGAAGAGATAGCCGTCCGGTCGATCGAGGAAATGGACTTCGTGCGCGCCGATGACCGAGGCGGCCTCCTGCTGCTCGCGATGCCGGGTCGCGCAGAGCTCATCGGTGGTCAGGTGCTCGGACGTAGTGGCGTCGTTGTAGCCCTTGTCTCCGCATGTCAGCAGGCAGTACTCAATGTGATGGCCGGCGCGGGCCCAGCGCGCCAAGGTGGCACCGCAAAAGAATTCCGGATCGTCTGGGTGCGCAAGCACGACCAGGATGTTCCTGGGACTTGGCCAGGTACCCGGAGGTTCCGCGCCGTGCTGCGCGCCATTGGACATGGATCGTGAGCTCCCCGCCCTGTGAGTGACGCCAGGAAGTGAGGCGTTCGATCACTTCCTGTGAGTCCCGCCGCACGTGCAACCGCCGCCCTCGTGCCGATCGCAGGGGGCCTCGGACTTGCGTTTCAGCGCTTCGAGTTCATCCCAAGGCTGAAGCTCCTCGCGGTCAAAGGTCATGACGATGTGCTTGTTTTCAGCGTTGTCCATCAGGACCATGACTCGTCCCGCGAGCGGGAGGGCGTCAATGACCTTGCCCTCGCCGCGCGGCGTGATAACGCGCTTGTTTCGCTTGGGGAGTTGTTTGCGGGCTTCGACGTACTGCTCATACTCATAGATGAGGCAGCACCGCAGCCGGCCGCACATGCCGGTAATCTCGGTGGGGGTCAGCGAGATGCCCTGTTCCTTAGCCATCTTGATGGAAATGGGGCTGAAGTCGGTCAGGAACTTGGAGCAGCAGCGCGTCTCGAGGCCGCAGGCGCCCATCCCTCCGAGGATCTTGGCAACATCGCGAGGGCCGATCTGCCGCAGCTCCACCTGGGTGGTGGAATACAGGGCCTGCATGTCCTTGCGCAACGACTTGAGGTCCGGCTTCTCGTCGCTATCCGTGCTGAACATGAGAACCAGTCGCGAGCCGTCAAAGTTGTACTGGGCGGCGACAACCTTGATCGATCGCAGGCGGAGTTCAGCGGCCCGCGCCCGACAGTTGATCATCGCCTCGGTCTGGCGTGCGCGCCAGGTTTGCTGTAGGAGCAGGTCCCGCGGGGTGGCACGGCGATCCACATGTTTCCAGCCGCCATCGGGGCGAGAGGGCGCATCGGAAAGCACCTGGACGACTTCCCCCAGGTGTCTGCCGCGGGCCGTGTCGACCACCACGTGCTCGCCCTTCTGAACCGCCCCCAATGATGTGGCGTCAAAATGATAGACCTTACCGATCTTGGTGAAGCGGGCACCGATAATGCTGGTTTGCATGAGGCAATTATACTTTACCGGTCACGGAAGGCTCAAAAGCTGGTGCGCCAGACGGCGGAGCAGGTGAAGGGTTCAGCCGCAGGGGGTCGTCTTCATTCCACAATGTTGATGGGGAGCTCGTTCGTCCCGCGGAGCGCCGCGACGCTGATGCGGGCGGCCAGGCCCTCTGCTATTTCGCGCAGGGCAAGCGCCGCGGGAGAATCGGGCTGAGATACTATGATGGGGGTTCCGGCGTCACCGCCTTCGCGAACCGCGGGGGAGATCGGTATCTTCCCCAGGAAAGGCGTGTCCGTGTCGCCGGCCAGCTTCTCGCCACCGCCCGTGCCAAAAATATCCATACGTGTGCCGTCGGGCAGGTCCAGGAATGACATGTTCTCGACCACGCCGAGGATTGGAACCTCAAGCGTGCGAAACATTTGGAGGCCGCGGCTGGCGTCTTCAACCGAGACAAGCTGAGGCAGCGTGACGATGATGGCACCGCTCAACGGCAGAGCCTGCGCAAGCGATAACGCTGCGTCGCCCGTCCCCGGAGGCAGGTCGACGATCAAGTAGTCCAGTTCGCCCCATTCGACTTCGCCGAGGAATTGACGGATGGCCGAATTCAGCATCGGTCCGCGCCAGATCAGGGGCTGGCCCGGATTCACCAGCAGGCCCATGGAAATCATCTTCAGGCCGTATGCCCGGGCGGGAACGAGCTTGGTGCCATTGGGAGGCGGAAGCGCAGTCACCCCAAGCATCGTAGGTATGTTCGGCCCGTAGATGTCGGCGTCGAGTAGGCCGACGCGCGCGCCGCTCTGCGCAAGGGCAACGGCGATATTCACCGCGACAGTGGATTTCCCAACGCCGCCCTTGCCGGAGCCAACCGCCACTGCATTGCGGATCGGCATATTCACCAAACCCCGCATACGACCGTCGTTGGGCACATCCGAGTCCCATTTGATGGTCACAGTTTTGACCTCTGGGACCGCGGCAACGGCCTCACGCGCCTCCTTTTCGATACGCCCTCGCAGCGGACAGGCTGGCGTTGTGAGCATGATCGTAAAGGTGACGACGCCGCCGGCGATCTGAAGATCCCGGATCATGTTCAGCGTAACCAGATCCTTATGAAGCTCGGGCTCCTGGACCTTGCTGAGGGCCGATAGAATGTGGTCCTTGGTAGGGGAGGTTTTCATGTCTTCTGATGCACCATTAGGGTCTGACTTCGTGAGACGCTAGGAGGCGGCCTCCATCTTGGCGGCCTTGGCTGCCAGCTTCGCCTGGCGCTCCTGCTCATTGCGCTGATAGTTGAGAGGGCGGATGCTCTTGTAGTACGACGCGGGCTTCAACAACTGCTGCATGTTGAAGACACTGCGCTGATAGGATGCGATCTCATAGTCATGGTCCATGATGATGGCGTCGAAGGGACAGTATTCTGAGCAGAAGCCACAGTTCATACAGATGTCGGCATCGATAAAGAACTCCGCGGGCTCCGGGACCGGGCGTCCGGTCTGGGGGTCGTTCGTCCGGACGATCCAGATGCACTGCGGAGGGCAGACCTTGGCACAAATCCCGCAGGACGTGCAACGGATCTCCTGGCCGCCATCCCCGCGTTCATCATAGACTAGGAAGGGGACGTAGCGGAACTCCTCCGGCACCGGCAGCTTTTCCTCCGGGTACTGTACCGTGAAGATGCCGCGCGTGTTCTTGCTGGAGCGGTGCGCGATACCCTCGGGATTGAAGTAGCGCCGTCCCCACCAGGCAAAGTCATCAAGATAGGTGTCGATGAAGCGCTTCAGGGTGACGCTCAGCCCCTTGATTATGCCTTTTCCATACATCGAGAGATCTCCGCTTATCGATCGAGCTCGCCGAGCACAATGTCGATGACGCCCAGGATGACCACGAAGTCGGCGATCTTCTTGCCGACGCACATCTTCTCGAGGGCCGTGATGTTTATGAATGATGGGGCGCGCACGTGGTAGCGCCACGGATTGGGTTTGCCGGTGGAAACCAGGTAGTAACCGAGTTCCCCCTTCGGCGCCTCGATTCGCCCGTATGCCTCGCCAGCCGGAACGCGGACCTGGTACTGAGGTTTTCCGGCGATGATTGGCCCCTCCGGCATCTGGATGACGGCCTGCTGCAGAATGCGCAGGGATTGGCGGATCTCGTCCAACCGGATCAGGTAGTTGTCGTACAGGTCGCCATGCTGGCGAAGTGCAACATCGAACTCGAAGCGGTCATAGATGCCGTACGGCTGTGCACGGCGCACGTCATAGGGGACGCCCGCGGCGCGCAGAACCGGGCCCGTGATGGAGTACCTGACGGCATCATCGCCGTCGATCACCTTGACGCCCTGCATGCGCGAGACGAAGATCTCGTTCTCGGTCAGCAAGCGCTCGAATTCATCTGCCTTGCGAGGCAGGCGCTCCTGCACCAGGCCCCGGATCTTTTCGAGCACGCCGTCCGGCAAGTCACGTGCGACCCCGCCGAAGCGATGATAGTTGCACATCATGCGCGAGCCCGACGCGGCTTCGAAGATATCCAGGATAAGCTCGCGTTCCTCGAATGCATACAATGCCGGCGTGAACATGGCGCCGAGGTCGTTGAGCAGCATGCCGATGAGGATCAAGTGATTCTGAATACGGCTGAGTTCAGCCATGATGACACGCAGATACTCTGCGCGCTCCGGCGGTTGCACGCCCATCAATTTCTCGACCGCCAGCGAGTAGCCCCAGTTATTGCTCATGGAGTTGAAGTAGTCGAGGCGGTCGGTATAGGGCATGTTCTGGAGGTAGGTGTTGCGCTCGCCGATCTTTTCGTGATTGCGATGCAGATAGCCCATGACGGGTTTCAGGCTGACGATGGTCTCCCCGTCAAGCACCACGGCCGCGCGAAAGACGCCGTGCGTGGACGGGTGCTGGGGGCCCAGGTTGAGCACGATTCGATCCGTCTTCAGGCCCGCATCGGTGGTCGTGTATCTTGCGAGGGCGCCATACAGCGAAGCCTCGCCGTCGAATACGGCCTTCTCTGGATCGAAGTTGGGTGGAAACTGCAGATTGTCCTTGTAGAGGGTCTTGTCCTCTGAACTGACGTAGTGTCCCTCCGGCCACCGGCTCTTCAGAGGTTTGTAGTCCTCTTCATAGAAGGGTTCGCGCCAGTCCTTGCGCAGGGGATGGCCCTCGAAGCCCTCCCACATCAGAATGCGGCGCAGGTCGGGGTGACCGGTAAACCTGATGCCAAAGAGGTCCCAAATCTCGCGCTCCTGGAACTCGGCGCCGGGCCAGACCGGGTTTATGGAGGGGATCTCCATGGGATCCTGGCGCGGAACCTGCACCTTGAAGACGATGCCAGGACCGCCAATGGTCCGGTAGGCGTGGTAGACGACCTCCATGGTGTCGGGGAAGTAGTCCACGCCGGTCACTGACGAGAGCAGGTCAAATCCGTGGCGATCGCGAAGCGCGGTGGCTACATCGATGAGCTTTGACTTGTCGACGATCCAGCCCTCGAAGTTGAGTCGCGTGTCCGCCGTGATGCTTTGGGGGGCGAGGGTGGAGAGGTCGAGGGTATCCATTCGATGCAGAGTTGCCATTCGGGACTCCTAGGCCTTGGCCGCCGGCGCTGCTGCGGCGTCGGCCGGAGGCGCTGCGGTTTGCGCTGCAAGGCGCTTCAGCTCTGCGTATCGGCGCGGGTCCATGAGATCCGGACCCAGCACGGGCACTGGTATCTCTACGGAGTCCGCACCCTTCTGGTACCAGCGCACCTTTCGGATGGATTGCCGATCGATCTTCTCTTGGAGCTTGATCAAACCCGCGGTAAGCGCCTGCGGAGTGGGAGGGCAGCCAGGAATGTATACGTCGACCGGCACAAACTTGTCCACGCCGGCGACAACGTTGTATCCCTCCTTGAACGGACCTCCGCCAGCCGCGCAGGCACCCATCGCCACCACGTATTTCGGTTCAGGCATCTGGTTGTAAAGGCGCACGATATTGGGCACCATCTTCTTGGTCACAGTGCCAGCGACGATCATCAGATCGCTCTGGCGCGGGCTGGGGCGCATGACCTCCATGCCGAAGCGTGACAGGTCGTAGCGCGAGGCCTGGGCGGCGATCATCTCAATGGCGCAGCATGCCAGACCAAACATCATCGGCCAGACGGAAGAACGCCGGCCCCAGTTGTAGAGCCGATCCAGCGTGGTGATGCTGATGGCGTGCTGCAGGTCCTCGGGAATCTCGTAGCCCGGGGCGTTAAGTTTGGATTCAGTCATCGGTTGTCACCTCGTACCATTCCTGGTAGATGGATGCCAAGATCTCGTCGTTGCACAGAGCCGGATCGTCGCTGAACTCGGGCAAGGCGATCGTCCACTGGAAGACCTGCCCCAGTGTCACATCCTGGAGGTCGATGCTCGGATGCGCACGGCGCAGTTCGAGGGCGACGGCGTAAGCAGATTCCCAATTGAGACCCATTTCACAAACTTCAGGGTGAGAGTATATGGCGATGTTGATGAGCTGTCAACCAAATTACATAAGTATATGTTTACAAAATAACCAGGATCCGCTAGAATCCTTCGCATGCGAACGCGGGCACGGAAGCGCATCCTGGACTACGTGACGAATCACCCTTATGCGTCCGCGAGCCGAATTGCCCGGGGACTGGGCATGTCGTCACCCGCGGTGCGCCATCATCTCGGTATCCTGCGATCCGATGGGCGCATCGAACTGGGGCGCGCCGCGCCGGGGCGGGGGCGTGGGCGACCGCAACTTTTCTACCGGATCTCGGAGCGGCTTGTGGGTGACAACCTGGCAATGATCGCTGACAGGCTTCTCCAGACCGGGAAGGCGAGTTCGACCTCACGGGCGGCCCAAAAGCTCATGGATGCCGTCGCCCAGGGCCTTTCGGATCAACTCGGCCCGTTCGAAGGGGATGCGTCGCCAGCCAGTCGCATCGCCGCTCTCGTGAAGCGGCTGAATCTGCTGCACTACCGCGCGCATTGGGAGGCGGGTGCCGAAGGCCCGCGCCTCATGTTCGGCCATTGCCCCTATGCGGCTGTGATCGAGCGTCACCCCGAGCTTTGCCAGATGGATGGGCGCGCGGTGTCGGAGGCAATGGGCACCCGCGCCAGACAGATCGCCAAGATCGATCTCAGCGGCCGCACCGGGTCGCAGTGCATATTCAGTTTCAGGTAGCCGGGAATGCTTCGATGGTCCTTCGCTCAGCGGCACGACCTTGCGAGGGGACGCGCATCGGCCGTCGCACGGGCTGGGGCCTCTTCGCTGGCGCGGCCTCGAAGGAGCCGACGCCCACACTAGAAAGGAGGGCGTGGATCCACGCGCTGGTGTCCACGCCCGAATGGCACTCTGGGGATTCCGGACCGTACTGGGATTCTGTTGGTTCAGGCGCCCATTTCGATCGCCAGCACATCGTAGTAGGTTCCCGCACCGAAGCCATCGATCAACACGTGATCGCCCGTTTTGAGCTTGGGCAACTGACGCAGGAAGGCGATCATGTTAGAGGCAGCGCTGACATTCCCGAATTCACTGAGCAGCCAGGGCATGGGGAACTTGATGCCAAGATTCGCCAACTGCTTCTCCTTCAGCTTGTTGATCTTGTAGTTGGCGTGGTGGACGATGGCCACCGCTATCCGGGGCGTCTCGCCCAGCCTCTGCATCAATGCCTGATAGGCCTGGTAAACGTCTGAGACCACTTGCACGCCGCTGCGCACAAACAGCTTGACCATGCCCATGGGGCCTGCCATGGCAATTGAGGCGCCGTCCTCCGGCTCGTGCATCAGACCGGCAACTCGAATCGACTGGCCATTCTGCGAGACTTCCACCAGCGAGCGACCCGGTTCGCGCCGGCCCGAGTGTGGATAGTACATGTGAAGCGCCAGCACGCCGTCCTCGTCGAAGACCTCGTGTGACTTGCCCGTGAGGAACTTCATGGTCTTGCCTGGTACGACCCCTATCACGCCTGCCCCGTTCCCGAATAGCTGAAGCGCATTCTTGTCGCGGGAGAAACGCAAACCGCGAGTAAGGCCCTCGATACCGCCGAGCAGGACCTTCTTGCCATACAGGGTCTCCGCGATATTGAGCTGCCCTGGCGCTGCCAGAGTGGGATTGAGCGCCAGGTGCAGGCTGCCTACAGACCCATCGCAGGCTTTGTGGACCGTGACTTTGAGGGCGCTGGCCGAGATACCAGCGCGAAGGGCGATCTGGTCGACGTAGTCGGGAATGATGGGAATGCTCACCCCGATCAGGATCGCGTCCACCTCAGCCGGATCCCAGCCATTCGCGGCCGCCGCTCGACGCAGAAGCCGGGCGCCGACTTCGATTTCAAGTTCCACGTGTTCCGGTTCGGAAAGCTCGGGGGTCAGGTGCCGGTTGAGAAAGCCCAGCTGATCGAGCTCCATCAAGTCTGACTCGGGGAGGGGCTGGCCCAGCTGGTGCTGAATCACGGCCGGAAGCCTGGCATTGTCGCAGCTTTCGCCCCACGTGCCGTAGGCGCCACCGACCCCCACTGTCGGATTGCTGACGCGAATTAGGCCAAATGGCACAGCGGAATTGCCAATGCGAATGTCCTCTTTTTCGACGCCGTACTCGTCGAAGAATGACCCTGGGGACGTGCTACTACCAGTCATGGCTTGATCCTCTCGCTTTCGAACCCATCATGAGTGAACAACACCCGGGAGCCGCCGGAGTTCCGCTGCTGCGCTCGGCCAGGCGTGCCATCACGCCTGCGACCGCTCATGCTACCTTGGGAGCCAGCCAGCCGCAATCCCCCGAAGGGCGAGTGCCCGGTACGGGGGCGGCAAGACGCGGCTGCGCCAATACACGATCCGAGCTTCGTCATCGAACGCTATCCGACGGGAATTGGAGCCACGGTCGCGCGTGGACGCGTCCTGTACTTCCGGACCCTGCCCTCTACTCGACGGTTACGCTCTTCGCAAGATTACGCGGCTGATCAACATCGAGGCCGCGAAGTGTGGCGATGTGGTACGCCAGAAGCTGAAGCGGGATAACGGTAACAACGGGCGAAAGCATCCAGGGGGCTGGCGGGACGCGCAGCACGTAGTCTGCCATGGTCGCCACCAGGTCATCCCCGTCGGTTGCCACCGCGACCACGATGCCGCCGCGGGCCTTTGCCTGCTGAATCTGGGAGATCATCTTCTCGTGCCACGGGTCCATCGGGGCCAGACACACCACGGGCATATCCTCATCAATGAGGGCGATCGGTCCGTGCTTCATCTCGCCCGCGGGATAGCCCTCGGCATGTATGTACGAGATCTCCTTGAGCTTCAGCGCGCCTTCGTAGGCGATGGGCATATTAATGCCCCGACCGAGGTACAGGCAATTCCGGATTTCCTTGAGGCGGGCGGCAAGGGTCACGGCCTGGGCCTCGCGATCCAGCGTTCGGCCCACCAGGTCGGGCACCAGCCTGAGGTCGGCAACCAGCGACCGCCGCGTCGCGTCGTCGAGGGTGCCGCGCAGATCGGCCAACAGTACGGCGAGCATGTATTGATCAATCAGCGGCGCAGTGAAGGCCTTGGTGGATGCGACGCCGATCTCGGGTCCGGTCTGCATCGAGATGTACCCATCGGCCAGGCGCATGGCCTGGGAGCCGATGACGTTGACGATGCTCCACAAGACCGCGCCCTTGCGTCGGCCCTCTTCCATGGCGGCGAGGGTATCTGCCGTCTCCCCCGACTGGCTGATGGCGAGCACGGCGGTACGATCATCAATGATCGGATCGCTGTACCGGAATTCGGAGGCGATCGTCACCTCAACGGGGATGCGTGCGATGCGCTCGATCAGGTACTTGCCGACCATGCCGGCATAGGAAGCCGTGCCGCAGGCGGTAATGACGATCTTCTCCAGCTTGCGGGCGAGGTCCGCCGTGAGGTTGAGATCGGGCAGGCGAACGCGCCCTCCAGGAAAATCGACGCGCCCGGCGAGCGTATCGGTGACAGCGCGTGCCTGCTCGTGGATCTCCTTCTGCATGAAGTGGCGGTATTCGCCTTTCTCGGCAGTGACCGGATCCCAGGAAAGGGAGTGAATCTCAGGCTGAACGGCGGCGCCGTCGAAGGTCTCGACGCGCACCTCATCGGATCCGACAATTGCCATCTGCCGCGATTCCAGGAACACGACGCGGCGGGTATGCTCCATGATGGCGGGTGTGTCGCTGGCAACGTAATTCTCGCCATTGCCGAGACCGATCACGACGCCGCCTGCATTGCCGATGCGTGCGGCCACGATCTTGTCAGGCTCGTCGGCGGATAGCAGCACGACAACATTCGCGCCATCCATGTGCTGGAATGTGCGGCGGGCCGCATCCACAAAACCGGAGCCGGCCGCCTGGTAATGCTCGACCAGGTGCACTATGGTTTCGGTATCAGTGTCAGAGTGAAACTGGACGCCTTCCGAGGCGAGCTCGTCCTTCAGCTCCAGGAAGTTCTCGACAATGCCGTTGTGGACGACGACCACGCGCCCGGACTGACCCACATGCGGGTGCGCATTGCGCGCGGACGGCGCGCCATGCGTGGCCCACCTGGTATGGCCGACGCCCGGCGCGCCCCGAAGCGGGGAGCGCTGGACCAGGTCGACAAGCTGGGACAACTTGCCGGCATCTTTGCGAATCTCGAGGGCGCCGTCGTGTACGACGGCCAAGCCGGCGGAGTCATAACCGCGGTATTCGAGCCTTTTCAGGCCATTCAGGATTATGGGGATCGCGTCGCGCGGTCCGACATATCCGACGATTCCACACATGAGGGTTCCCTCCGACTTCGAGTACTACGCGCCGTGCGGCCGCGTATGGGTTCCAGGTTCTGCTCCGCCGTGGTGCACTCGGCCCTGCAGCCCCGACGATCTCATCGCCATTTCGCGCGGTTTTGACTGCAAGGTCACCCCTGCAGGTTTGTGAGCGCGATCCATCTTGGAGGGAAAGAGTTGCGGGTGATGGCGCACCCGGAGGGCATCCGCTGATCTGTCGATTTTCCGGCCCGATTCCATGCCAGTACATGGGATTTCCGGCCCGTTGGCTCCACCTCGCGGTGGAGAACCCTCAGCCTCGTCAACTTCGGTCCGCGGACCAAAGTCCATGCGCTGTCTTTCCCGGGAATTGGTGTCCAGGCACCTCCGTTCTGCAAGTGAGCGTCAAGGATTATACCTTGATCCGTCGAAGAGCCTTACTGGGCAAACTGCACCTCGGGCATGTAGAGGGCATCGTAGTTCTGTTCGTCAATGTAACGAATGACGACGTTGCTGTCACCGTCGGCGTTTATCGTCTTGCCGACCAGCTGGCTGTGAAACCCGAATTTGTCGTCGCTGCCCTTGATGCGGATCTCGGCGCCGGGCGCAAGGATCGTGCCCATTACGCTCGACCCCAGAGCAGCATTCAGGACAAGTCGGTTCTTGTTCTCGATCGGCTGATAGATGAGCAGGCCGGCGTACTTTCCGGCCTTGGGCGCGTGCAGGTTGAGCTGTACACCGCTGGGAATCTGCATACGCCCGTATTTGACATAGATAACGACGTTTCCGCCCGACAATGAGCCCCCGCCATTCATGATGAAATCGCCGTCGAGGCAGTACACACCCTTGTCCAGAGTCGTCACGCCTTCCGGCGGGAAGATATCCCCCCAGTTGCCAGGGCTCATGGTTGATCCATCCTCGGAGACCATGGCCTCTCTATCGCCGCAGCCCACCTTTGGCATGAAAAACGGCGGCGGATATGAGACCGGGCTGGCCTTGATGGGTGGAAACGGGGTGAGCAGCCTGGGCTTGGCGATGCGATACCCGCCGACGACCTGTATCGGAAAATCCCCGTCGATGCGGATGCTGCCGTTGGCCTGCTGGATCAACGCGCAGTCCGGATTGTTCGAATTGATGAAGACCCCGCTGCCCTCGATGCTCAGAGTGGCCTCTGCGTGCACCCAGAAGGCCTTGTGGTTGTCGCAATCACTGGCATTGGACAGGCTGACGACGGCGGCGCCATCGAAGATCGGACGATATTCAGAGGGCTTGGAGCGCGCCACCGCCTCGACGACGTTCGTGAGCTCCGGCCTCCCGACGACCGCGGCGAAAGGCGTGCGCACGACGGACGTGATTCTGACCTGAATATACTCAATGTTGCCCTGCTGGCTGCCGCTGAGGGGCGGGCTGTGCACGGATACGAAGCTGCTGATGCCGTCATTCTCGTAGCCATTCTGATTTGCGACCTTGAGGGCCGTGCGTATCCAATCTTCCTGATTGATTCGAGCCAGGGCGGCTGCCAGGGCTGCGCTGTCGACGGCGTTCTGGGCACTGCGGCGATCCGCGTACACAGTGCCCCCGTCGACCGCCAGGGCCGTCATGCCAAACAAACCCAGGATAACGAACACGATCAGGATCAACGCCTGACCGTGTTCGTTATTCGTTCCCGCGGGTTTCATAGGGTGAGCGCGTGGCTTCGCCGTCCCTATCTGTACAATTCCAGGAGAGGGTTGGTCCACGTCGCGCCAACCTTTCCCTGGTTGTATTGGATGTTTAGCGTGCCCCCACCCGTGACATTGACCGAGTAGCCTATGATCTGGCACTCGAGGTTCAGGCTGTCCGTTGAAGTACCTCCCTCAAGGGTGACCAGGGAGGAAGGAGCCAGGATGGTCCCGATGAATGTGGATCCGTTGCCGCCGGTGATCTTCACCGTCGAATTGTTGCTTGGAGGCACATAGAGCAGGTACCCCTTTATGCCCGGGTCGGTGCCCGCCTTGTTGATGGCGCCGATGTGCACGTCGGAGGATCCATTGAAAGTCACGCTCCCGTTCGGTACGTACAGCAGCACGCCCTCGTCTCCGCCATCGGAGCCATCGAAAGTGCCATTGCCGTCGATATCAGTCGTGATTGTCCATGAGCCTGAAAGAGAGAGGCCGTCGTTTAGGCAATAGATCCCCTTCTGGAGCTTCAGGGTTCCGGCCGGCGCGACGCTTGGGAAGCTGGAGTTGTAGTTGCCGGGAGTCGCGACATAATTACCACCGCCCAAGTCAAAGAACTGTCCGGCAGATGGGCAGGAACTCGCATCCACCGCTGGCAACCGGTAGGCATCCGGATCCATCTGGGCCCCGCAATAGTCGTCTGGCGGAGGATTGACGTTGCCGTTATTTACAACCCCCCCCACAACGCAGATTCCGGATACGGCATCCATCGTTGTATTGCTGTTGGCGGTGAACGCGTTGTCACAGTTGGAGTTCACGAACACGCCGCCCGCGCCGGTGACCAGGCTCACGGAATTGCCGCTCAAGGTGAATGGGTCATTTGGCCATCCGGGGGTCTTGCAGCCCGACATGGTGGCCACCAGGGCGTTGCCGTTGTACCAGGGGATGGGCGCGGGAGGCACGGACTTTGCGATCGCCTGCACCGAGTTGTTCAGGTCTGTGATCCCAACAACTCTGCCAAAGTAGGTGGGAACGACCGAGCTGATGGTGACCTGGATGAAGTTCTCCGGAGACTCGCCCGCTGGCAGCGCACAGGTGGCGTCGGGGTCTGTGCACTGATAGACATGCACGATATTCGATGTGCCGTTGTTGTCGTAGCCATTGTCGGCGGCGCGAAAGTAACCGGCTGCCTCGGCGACTGGCCAGTCGCCCGGGTTGCGGATCTTTGCGAGACCTGCAGCCATGGCGCTCGTATCGGCCGCGTTCTGGGCATGACGGCGGTCGGAGTATGCACTCCCGCCGTCGATGGCGAGGGCGGTCATACCGATCAGGCCCACCATGCCGACCACCACCAGGATGAGCGCCTGACCACGCTGGGCTCCACGATTAGTCATCACATATCTCCTCTGCTCCCAGGAGGGGCGCCCTTATGGGCAGCGCGGCTCAAGGATCGTGTCGGCAACCGTCGCTGTCATGTGGATGGTTTGTCCACCGATTATGGCTCCGACGAACGGCATGAAGACCGGAAAGTCGTATTCCACCGTGACGCGGACGGAGTTCGTCACGCCGCCCACGCTACCCTCGCAGGCGTTCCCTGTCACAGCCAGGGCGGTGATGTAACCGTCCGGAATGACCGAAGCGTCCGAAAAGTCCACCGGCGAGGTGCTCGAGGCCCGCACTCGCTCGCGAATGCCAGCGAGGTTCACGGGCTCCAGGCTGTCATACGACCCATTTCCATTGCTATCCTCATAGGGGTTGAAGGATCCGTACAGCGCTCCTTCCTGCGCAGCATCCCGCATGGCGACATACGAAAAGAATGCCATTCCGAAGGTGACCGCGCCGGATAGGAGCAACAACATCACCGTCAGGCTGATGGACAGCTCCACCAGGCTTTGGCCCTGGCCAGAATGTTTGGCTCTGCGAATGTGCGTGTGCATCGCATCAACTCGGAGGGATACTTGAATCCACCGGAGGGCATCCCTGCTCCGTGAAGGTGAGATAAACGCGTGTCCCCGAAGCCGGCACGGAGAACTTCAATTGCATGATCGTACTGCCCGTACCAAGCGTCCACGGTCCGCCGGGCAGCGTGAAACCGCCGTTCGAATTGGTTGTCGGGCCATTCCAAATGGGAGTGGGGAAGCCCTGGAGCAGCACCTGCGTCAGGCTGGGACCATTGTCCCAACTGATCATGATGGAGGCGATATGTACGGGAATACCGGTGTTGTTGATGATCGTCCAGGGAACGTCTGAGCCGCTCGGTATGGGCCCGGCGTGCTTGAGGGTCGACGAGTCGCAGACGAACTTGTTGACTGTTAGTGTGGCCGGACTGGGAAGCGTCGAGGGGACTGTTGCGCCGTTGGCGCTGTCGGTGGCCGTGGCTGTGGCGGAGTTGAGGATGGAGCCGGCAACATTGTCGTCTGGCGTGACCGGATATGTGCCGCTGCAGCTGGTCGAACCACCGACCGGAAGGGTGCTCGCAGCCGCCGAACAGTCTACGCCCCCGGAAATCAATGGGTCCGTCACGCTGTAGGGTGCCTTCAATGTCACGCCGCCGGTGTTCATCAGCGTGAACGTGTAGGTCAGGGTTTGACCGGGGCCGGTGAAATACGATGGACTTGCCGACTTCTTGAGACCCAGTCGTGTACCGGTGTAGGTAATCACCGTCGTGCTGACCTCTGCCGAGGGGACCCCTTGCGTCCCAAACATCGCCGATGCGGTCGCGCGGTTGACAATCGAACCTGCATCAAGGTCGGCCTGCGTCACACTATAGGTGGAGTTCAGGCAGGATTTTGACGCGCCCGGCGCAAGGTTCCCGGTGGCGCCCGAGCAGTTGATGCTGGGGATCTTGTCATCAACGACGGTATACGGTGCGGCAAGAGTCACGTTTCCGGTATTCCGGAATGAATAGGTGTAAGTAATGTTCTGTGGAAGGAGGAAGCTCGTCGCTGG
>JAZDHO010000173.1:0-4092 GCA_043805815.1 Chloroflexota bacterium | reverse complement strand
CGTGCGCCGGCAAAGTGACCGGACCCGCGCGAGTGGTGCATTCAACCGAGGATTTTGGACGCGTGCAGCCCGGGGACGTGCTGGTGTGCGCTTCTCCCAATCCCTCCTGGGTGGCCCTCTATGCAATTGGGGCCGGGCTTGTGACCGACAGCGGAGGCGTTCTTTCCCACGCCGCGGTCTTGGCCCGCGAATTCGGCGTGCCGGCGGTCGTTGGAACTGGAGATGCTACCCGGCGCCTCCGTGATGGAGAGCTTGTGGAAATCGATGGCGCCACGGGTCGAGTAAGGCTGGTCTGAGCGTCTTCCGCAAGGGAGACAAGAACGAATGGCAGGAACCATCCTGGAGGACCGACGGATCACCTTCCAGCGCGAACAAAAGAAGGAATCAACACTCGCCGGTGAAGACGATCTTATGGATGCGCTGCGCACGCACTTCGGCATCACCTTGGAAGGGCATTTCCGGAAGCCCATCAGCGGCTAAGACCGGCCCCAGAATCGACCCTTCGCCACGTGGTCCGACGACGGCTGGGAGGCGTTCATGGAACGCAATCTTGCACTGGCCAGGCCGACGATCATCCGGCCGCCGGACCACTGCCCGCGCGTCTTCATAAGTTGGACGTTGAAGGAATTGGCGCGGGTCAACGCGCGCCGGCGGCCTTCAAGACGCGCAGCGCGCGCAGCGTGACCCATTTGTTGGGCTGCTTCTTCGTCCCGTAATCCACCCACGTCTTGCCCGTGTAATCGTAGTCGAGCGGCCATCGTCCATCCGCATCCTGTTTATCACGGATGATCTGCAGCGCCCGGGCGAGCCGCCGATCGCGGGCGTATCCCAGTCCTGTCAGGGCCTCGACCAGCTGCAGCAGGTCGGTCACATAGAACACCGGAAAGCCGAACTTCCACCAGTTGCCGCTCGGTCTTGCGGCATATCCCGAGGGATAGGTTGCCTCGGCTGGATCCACACTGAACAGGAAGTCAACGCCGTGGCGGATGGCGCGTTTGACAGCGGGAGTGCGACGCTGCAGCGGCAGCCTGCTGAGCGCCAACATCACCTTGACGCCGCCCCACGCGCAAGGCAGTTTGTTATTGGAGCCGCAGGCGAACGTCGGGCCGCACTTGCCCGCGTAGTAGCGCACGGCCGCCTTGCGCTCGGTCGCGGGCGCAATGCCTTCGCCGGTCACGCTGCGGGCCATCCAGTCGAATGCCTTCTCGAGCCGCGGATCATCGTAGCCCAGCTCAAGCATCGCCCAGCACAGGTTGCCTTGCAGGCAGTCCGCCGTGGATGACGGCGCCTCGCCTGCCGTGAACTGACCGCCATCCGCCAGAGCATGCTCCAGGACATAGGCACATGCAACGCCAATGCGCGGGTCCTCATCGGCGCAGGCCCCCAGCTGAGCCAGTGCGATCAGCGACCACACAGTCGAGCGGTACTTGGGGTTGTAGCCTGGCCCGGCCGCGGCCCAGTAGCCGGCCTTGTTCATGTTCCGCAGGATTGCGGCAATCGGTCCCCCTGCGTGCGCCGCAGTGCGGGCCGCGCGCAGCTCGGCCGGTTTGGAGGCGTCGACCAGGTCGCGCAGGGCAAGGTAGCGTGCGCCCGGAGAGTTGGCCTGCAGCAGCCAGGGAAGCGCATCGCCTTTCAGTTGTTCTTGCCAGGACATGCTGCCTCCCGATTATCTTCGTGGTGCTTGCCCGTGACTGCTCGCACATCTCATTGTATACCCGCACAGGACCGAATCAATACGCACTGGACTCGGCCACGTGCCTCGGCGAGAGGCCGGCGTCCCGGGGTCCTGAGGCGCCTGCAAATCTGGTAAGCTACTCAGGCGAAGCGTGCGCCGAGCCCGCTTCCGCTGGCCGGAGACGTGCGGACAGCTCCGATCGAAGTCCGCGTCCTGGCGGCCAAGAGCCTCGAGGTCGCTGGGGACGCCTGACAGCGATCGACAAAGGAGCCTGATAATGGTGGAGTCGATATCCAGCGAAGTCTGGAGTGCGTTGCGATGCGTCGAATGCGGGCACCGCTTGCACAGGAGGGGCGGCGGCGCCACGTGCGTGAGCTGCGGCGCCAGCTATCCGTACACCGAACACGGGTCGCTCGACCTGCGGCTCACGAAGCCAAAAGCCTATCCTGTGGAGTTCCGGCTAGGGGAGGCGCCGCTGTCTGAGCACAGTTTCCGCTCGGAGCCGCTGAAGAGGAATCCGAGCCCCGAGGTGGATTTCTCAGGCGTCGCGGTGCCGCGGCACCTGACCGGGGAACTGCTGAGTTTTTTCCCCCAGGCCGGGTCAAGCGGCAGCCTGATGCTCGATCTGGGCTGCGGCGAAGCCGTTCACAAGGAGGTCTGCGCGCATGCGGGGTTCGAATGGGTGGGCATCGATCACAACGCCCGCAGGGCGCCGATCCTGGCAGATGCACATTCCATTCCCTTCGAGGCTGCGACGTTCGAATTCGTCCTGTGCGTCACCGTGCTGCAGTATGTTCGCTTTCCATTCGTCGTAATGCGTGAGGCATATCGGGTCTTGGAACCGCAGGGTGTGCTGATCGGAACCGTCGCGTTCCTGGAGCCCTCGCATGGTACCAGCTTCTATCATCCCAGCCACGTGGGCCTGTATAACCTGCTGCAGGATGCCGGCTTCAGGGTGCAACACATTGCGCCCTTCGTTGATTGGCCGGCACTCAAGGCTCTCGCCAGCATGGGTCTCTTTCACGGCATGCCGCGCGAACTTGCCCAGGCTGTCGTCGTTCCGCTGCAGCTCTTCCATAAGCTCTGGTGGCGCCTGGGCGGCCTGCTCACCGACGCGGACCTGGAGAACGACCGCATCAACCACTTTGCAGGCTCGTTCAGCTTCATCGCTTCGAAGTAGTGAGGAAGATAACGCCGCGGCGAGGCGCCCCTGATTCAAGTCAGCGGACCGTTCACAACAGGCTCGTGCTGCCGAACCACAACGAACAAGCGTGTCGAAACAGAAGCTGTGTATTCAGTCGAGGGACAGCCGCGTTATGCTTGCGCCGCGCTTATCCACCTGGTACGCAAATGGCGGACGTTCGTTGGCCGCAGCCTCTTTGATCTTATGCCATGCCCTGACGACTTGACAGATGTAGTCCCAACGCCCCATGTTTTTCCCAAGCAGAAAGAAAGCTCCCACTCTGTGTTTCTTGAGAGCCGCTTTCTCAAGTGGCCTTCTGCGAATGCGCTTGTCCAGGGTTAACAGGAACCAGCCGCGCTGACCTATGAACTCCAACCACGTTTCATCGGGAGTACCTGCGGCAAAATGGTCTCGTAGATGGCAAGTATCCTCCCCAAATTCCTTGAGGCCGTTCGACAACTGCGGACCGAGGTTTTCGTCGAAAAAGAACCTCATGCCCCAACAAGGCTGCTTTGAAATCGTACTGCGGCCTTGACCTCGTGCGGTGGGATCCTGTACCACGTGCTAACCGGTTCCATCCTCTTGTTCTCGCCCAAATAGAGATCGTATATGCCGTCGGCTGTCACTCCCCGGCCAGCCACGGTCGGCCTGCCAAAGGCTATTTGGGGATCTACGACGATCAGGCCCTGCTTGCCCCTCGGATACCACCTGTGGGCAAAACCGTAGCCGGTCACGTCCTCGAAATCAATCCTGTCGTCCAATTCCTCGATAATCTGCGACATGGCGCCTTGCCCGCCCGTGAGAAGCGCGATCATGTACTTACTCTCTGATCGCAGCTGAAGAACCAGCTGCTTGCCGCTGGTGAAGAACGTACTTCGCGCGAAATGCGGAGTACCCAGCAGTTCCCTCGCCTCATCGAGCGCTTTCCTAAGGTACTGCAGGGAAAATCCGCGATCCAGGAACCTCTGGACGAAGAGCAAGTCCATCAGATCAAGGAATGAGGCTTGGGGGCCGTCAGTACGAGTGACCACCGAGGCTTGCTTTCCCTCCCTGCGCTCCTCTCCTACTTCATAAGTGTATTCGTACCCCATCAGCCATCGGGTAATGCGGCCCCGGCTGACCTCAACCAGTTGGCTGGCATCGCCAATGGTGTAGGTTGGGGTCGTTAGAATCCTGTACAGGCTAGCCTTGCTGCTCTGGGAGGGGCGAGCTATTCGTTGAGCCATAGTTGCTT
>JAZDHO010000172.1:0-23658 GCA_043805815.1 Chloroflexota bacterium | reverse complement strand
TGCTGGCCTCCGGAAAAAGGAAGAAAGTGGCCTTGGTGGCTTGCATGCACAAGCTCCTCATCATCTTGAACGCCATGATCCGGGATATGACGCCTTGGCAAGAGCCCCTTGCCGCTTGACTTTCAACACAGTTGCTCATTGTTTTTCTAGAGCATCGGGCGGGGCGAGCGTCGCCCACTTCGGGCGAGCGGGCACCCAGCCCGCATCGCCCACTCCCGTCGCACGAGGGACGGGAGCATACGCCATGAGACGCCGGAGCTTGGAGCATCGGTCGGGGAGTCTCTCCCTTCGCGCAAGGCGACATCCAGTCTCCATTGCACACACCGCTCCCAAGAGGGATCGGTGTCGGCGGAGCGCCGGCGAGCGACCGCCTCACCGCCTCCCCCAGGAGGAATCGAACCTCAATTGAATTCTTTTCGGGTCTCCGCCGCACCTTAACAACCGAATACGCTTTGCGCCAAGCCCGCCCCCTCCGGCCTCCCGCCACCTCCCCCAAATTCAGGTTGTGCCGCGTTGCCGATTCTACGGACCGGCATGCTGTACCTGCATATGCCTACACTTTGTTCTTGGAGTGGGGGAGGAAGCCGGGCTTCTGTAGTTGAGGGATCTTGGCGGGTAGGGGCAGGAGTCCGTCCCGCACTACAATCGACCCGATGACTCAGCCCAGAGTGGCAGCTTCCTCAACAAGTTGCGCAACCGTAGCCCGACTGGAATTGAGCCTGGAAGTACCTGGTCATGGACAGAGTCGCACAAAGGCATGAACCATGAGCAGGGGCATCTACGCCCGTGACGCCCGCTCCACCTGGAGGAAGCCCTCTTCGATCGACGCGGCATCCATCGGCGCTGAAAGCAGAAAACCCTGCCCGAAGCCGCATGCCAGGTCTTTGAGTTCCTTCAGTTGCTCTCCGGTTTCGATTCCCTCGGCGATTGCATGCATGCCCAGGTCATGAGCCATGGAGATTATGGCCCGCACCAGGCCAAGACTCTTCCGGCCCGTGAGCATTTGGCTGATGAAGGCCCTGTCGATCTTGAGCGCATCGAGCGGGAATTGCTGCAGGAACGATAGCGCGGAAAACCCTGTACCGAAATCGTCGATCTGCAACTGAACGCCCAGATCCTGGAGCTCCTTGATGATGCGGCTTGCCACTGGGGAGTTGCCAACCAGGACCCGCTCAGTGATCTCCAGCCTGAGGGCCGGACCCTCCAGGCCGCTGGCACTCAGCGCACGCGCGACTTCTTCCGCCAGGTCCGGCTGGGAGAATTGTCGGTCCGAAAGGTTCACACTTACACTCACGCCTCGCAGGTAGGGGAACCGATCCCGCCAGGTCCTCAATTGACGACAGGCCTCATGGAGTACCCAATCCCCGATCAGCAGGATCAATCCCGACGCTTCAGCCGCCGGCAGAAACTCCCCCGGCAGTAAGAGGCCTTTCGTCGGATGCCTCCACCGCAGCAGGGCTTCGAAGCCAACGACCTTATCGGACGCCAGGGAGTTTATGGGCTGGTAGTACAGTTGGAATTCCCGGCGCTCCAGCGCGCCGCGCAGTCCTTGCTCCGTTTCCAGACGCGAGAGCGGCTGATCGCGCATTTCCAGCAAAAACATTTCGGAACGCCCTGCGCCCAGCGCTTTTGCCTGATACATTGCGAGATCGGCGTCCCGCAACAGGTCCTCAGCGCGATCGTACCGGATCGTATTCGCGGCGATCCCAATGCTGGCGGTGATGTACACTTCGCCATCTTTCAACCCAAAAGCCGGCCGCATGGCAGCTTGAATTCTGCCGGCGAGCGCCCGGGCAGAATTTCCATCGTCCGAATCCTCGCACAGGACTGCAAATTCATCTCCGCCAAACCGGGCGATCGTATCGGTGGAACGCACAGTTTCCCTCAGCCTCTTGGCGACGGAAATGAGCAGTTGATCGCCATACGTGTGCCCCAGGCTGTCATTCACGACCTTGAATTGGTCAAGGTCCATGAATAGAACGGCGAAGCGACGATCATGATTGCGCTTGGAGCCCTCAATGGCCTGCCCGAGCCGGTCCAGAAATAGGAACCGATTTGCCAGCCCGGTCATGCCATCATGCAGCGTGTCATAAGATAGCTTCGCTTGCATGCGTTCGCGCTCCATGATCTCAGTGCTCAGGTCTTGGTTGGTACCCTTAAGCAGCTCCGCCTGGGCATGCAACTGGGCATTCAATTGCCTGTTCTCGAGCAGAGTGATCAATTGCCGGACCAGCACCAGAAGCATGATCACGGCGACGCCTAGGGACAATGAGAGGGTGCTCATTGGCAGCGGCGTCAACCCACTAGTGATCAGCAAGACCAGAGCGCCCACAAGCCAAACATACGGAAAGTACATTCTGATGGTACCGAGCCTGCCCCGGAAGGCACTCCCCGCTTGGCGCCCTCCGTTGGGATTCGCCAGCTGTGCGCCGACCGGGCGGGTGTACCTCCTGCCAGCCCACTGGGATGCGCCCGCCAGTCCGATCAGCAGATTGGCTGCAAGCCACACAAGATCCAGCAAGCTCCCGCTGACATAGGTGTCCTGGAGAGCCTCGTAGCTGAAGATACCATCCGCAATTATCGTGAGTACAAGGCCCCCGGCCAGGAAGAAAACCATAACCAGGTCGATCTCCCGAGACTCATCATAAACGATCAAAAGCAATGCGCCGAGCAGAACCATGTCACCGACAGGGTAGGCCAATAAGATCGCCTGCTCCAAGAACGGTGTGCCCGCATTCAACTGGATCATGGGGCCGATCAGGAAATTCCAGAATCCCAGAATGGCCACCGCCAATATGGTGACAAGGTCCAACGCGTTCTTAAATCGCTCGGAAGGCCTGGCAGGTCTATTCGTCAGCAGAATCACACCCACCAGAAAAGCGGGGTAATAGGCCAGGTACAAACCATCTGCGATCGATGGAAACGGTTCTACCTCCAAAACGAGTTCAAGAATTGTCCAGACGATATCGCCCAATGCGAAAAGCAGCGAGGCCAGGCCGATTGCTCCCCAGGCCAGTGCGAGGCGCTTCGAGCGGGCGGCAGCATGTACGGCAGCAACGAGCAGGAACGCGGTTGCCAGAATATCAACAGCAGGACCAACAAGATCTGTGTATACGACCCGCTGCTGTTGATCGCGAATCAATAGGAAGAACCCAACGATGACCCCCAGTATGAGCAGCGAAAAAAGGCAGACCCGCAGGAAAGAAACCGGCGTCCGCTCCCGGGAGTCCTGGGTCATCAGTTTCCGCTCATGGGGGTCCACAGCGCGCTGCCGCTCCTTCGCCGTCCTCCGAATCCATGCGAAGGTGCGCTCATTGTATCACTGCGCCGCGCGTGCATCGCGTTGCCAATCCGACCTGCGCAGGCAGTGTGGCACCCATGGCATTTTGTCACCGGTGGCGTTAGTCATCCCTTGGGATGTCCCCGCCAGGTTGCTCCGCCAGTCCACGTGCAGCCTGCCAGCCGAATACGCATTGCGCCGAGCCCGCCCCCACCCGCTGAGCGTTGCACCGTACGACTCACGCATCTTCCTCCCCAAAATGCACGTGCAGGTCCGCGGTCGATCCGCGCGCCCAACGTGCATTTGGGGGAGGTGGCCGGAGGCCGGTAGGGGCGTTTCCCTCTCACACAGTACAATCGACCCGATGGCCCCGCCCACAGTGCTCGCCCGCGGTGTCTTGCTCGCCTCCTTGCTGATGGCCCTGCTTGCCGCGCCGGTGGTTTTCACCTTCAACCTGGCCGACGCAGTCACGCCCGAGCAACGCGACACCGCCTCAAGCCCTGCCAGTCTCGTGGCGCTCACCGGCTCCACGCCCGAGTACAGCGGGGCTGGCAAGGCGGCGAGGCTTCAGCCCGCGCCGCAGCAGCAGGCAGTAGCCGGCGACATCGTCATCAGCGAGTTCAGATTTCGCGGATCCGGCGGAGAGCCCGATGAGTTCGTGGAGCTTTTCAATCAGACCTGTGCAACATCCATCAATCTGAAGAACTGGAAAGTCCGCATATCTCAGGGCTTGTTGACAAGCGAGGTCACTCCATTTCCATCCGACTTTCTTCTTGCGCCAGGACAGCACTATCTGTTCGCACCGCCGCCCTATGATTCCCCTGCACCGGCTGTGCCTGCCGATGCGGACTTGGGTGTGGGCATTCCCTCTGTTGACGGCGGAATCGCCTTGTTCCTTCCCGACGGAGTAACAGAGATTGATGAGGTCGGCTTCGACCCTGATGGCTACAGGGAAGGAACACCCCTTAATCCGTTGCTTGCCGACCTCGATCAAGGATATCGTCGGCATGTTACTGGATCCGGCACATATGCTGATACCAGCGACAACGCATCAGATTTCTTCGGGCCGGTGCCCAGCGAACCCCAAAACACGGGCAGCCCGTTGACCCCTTGTTCGCTTCCGACCCCGACCGCCACGCCCACCAACACCCCCACCAACACGTCGACACCCACGCCCACCTCCGTCTGCAATGCACTCGTGCCGAGTACTCGCCTGGTGCTCATCAACGAAGTGGCCTGGTCCGGCACGACGTACAACACCGGCCACGAGTGGGTCGAGCTGTACAACACCAGCACCCAGTGCACCGTCGACCTGCAGGATTGGCACCTTCGCGGCGTTCGCAGCGGCGGAAGCCTCGTTTTCGATCTCACTTTCGCGGATGGAGACGACATTCTGCCTGGCGACTACTTCGTCATCGCCACGGCAGCCGGCGTTTTCGCGGACCCGACCATCAGCGACAAAGTCCCCGCCGCGACCGTGCAATTCGGCCTGATCGATCCGGGCATGACCCTGTACCTGTTCGGCCCGGACGATGAAACGGTCGATACCGCCAACGTGGGGACAGGCGTCGTGGCCGCCTGGCCCGCAGGCTCCACCTCCGGCCGGCGTAGCATGGAGCGTTACCGTAACGACGCCGATACGCGCACCAACTGGGTCACCTTCGCTCGAACGAATCTGCCCGGGGACTGGCCGCGTGACGGAGATGACGTTCCCGCAGGCGGCAATCTGATCAATGGCAGCCCCGGCATGGCCAACTGGGCCGTCAGTGTCACCGTCACGCCCTCGCCCATTCCCACCAGGGCGCGCACACCCACGCCGCACCCGCCCACGCCCTTCGCGCACATGGTCATCAACGAGTTCCTGCCGCGCGCCGGCACCGATTGGAACCACGACGGCGCTGTCAACGTCTACGACGAGTTCATCGAGCTCAAGAACCTCGGCCCCATCGACGTCGACCTCACCAACTGGAAGCTCGACGACGCCGCGGAGTTGGGCTCGCCCATGTTCACGCTGCCGGGTGTCAAGCTCCAGCCGGGCGAGCGCGCGGTCTTCTACGGCCTCACCACACGCATCCTGCTGGAGGACAGCGGCGACACCGTGCGCCTGATCAATCCGCAGGGCATCGTCATCGACGCACGCGGTTACGGCGTGATCGAACGCCTCGACGAATCGCACTGCCGCATCCCGGACGGCTACTACTGGCGGCTGGCCTGCTTTGCCACTCCGGGCAATGAGAACGCCCTCACGGGCGTGGCCCCGGCGCCAGCTCCGATCGTGCTGGGAGCGCCTCCGCCGTGCCTTCTGGCGGATACCGTGCCCGAGCCGTTCCGGCAGGCGGAGTGCGAGGGCTTCGGCGAGGACATGTGGGACCGGACCTACTGGGACGACGAGGCCGGGTTCGACGTATTCCCCGCCGGCAGTCCGCGCACCAAGTGGAAGACCTCGGTGGAATGAGAGACCTTACCCAAGAGCCCGAACTTTAGATCTGTCGGTTCAAACCATCATCCGGGAGGAGAACGATGCGCAAGTACTACGAAGCGATGCTCGATCATTTCCGCGAGCTGCACGCCGAGGCCCTGAAGGGCGTGGATGTGCTGCCGCCCGAAGCCCTGGACTGGGTGCCCGGGCCGGAGATGAATTCCCTGAGCGTTCTCATCATGCACTTCAGCGGCTCTGAACGCTACTGGATCGGGGACGTGGTCAAGGGCGATCCATCCTTCCGCAACCGGGAGGCCGAGTTCGAGACCAAAGGCCTGTACGCCGCGGCACTGAAGCAGCGCATCGCCGACCTGGATGCCTACGAAGCCGCCGTCTTCGACAAACTGCGGCTGCGCGACCTGGACACATGGAAGGTCTCGCCCCGCGACGGGCGCAAGGTCACCATCGCCTACGCGCTGCTGCACGCCATGTGGCACACGTCCGTGCACCTCGGCCACATCGAGATCCTCGTGCAGCAGTGGAAGCAGAAGCAGGCAGGCTAGAAGACGTCCCCTGGCAGCGTAGTACTCCTGGCACGCGTCTTCATTCACGCCACCAGTTCGCTTGATGGTTTCATCGCCGGCCCGGATGACGACTATGCGGCCGTGCTGGAAGCCGTCGAGGGCGTGACCGCCGAGCAGGCCAGGTGGAAACCGGTATCTGACAAGAATTCCCTCTGGCAGATCGTGGAGCACGTGACCGCATCCAAGGCCTGGCAGATCGAGATACTGGAGAAAGGTTCGGCCGCCGTGCCCCCGTGGATCGATCCGGAAGGCGGAGAGAGCGCTATGGGCTGCCAGAGCGAATGTTGATGGCCAATGGTTCCGCCTGGCAGGGATACCACACGGGCCTGACGTTTTGGCTGGTGCGCCTGGGCATCCAGGTTGTGCACGGGCGCCCATATCATCCTCAAACGCAGGGAAAGGACGAACGGCTGCACCGCACCTTGAAAGACGAGCTGCTTCGCCATCAGCAGTTTCTGGACCTGAAAGACTGCCAGGACAAGTTCGATGATTGGCGAGACTCTTACAACTACGCCAAACCACGTGGTTGGGAAAGTCCGCTCTCAGGCGTTGGCTGCGGCGCGGCTGCCCCTCCTTACACGCCTCTGGGTGGAAGAAGACCTGACGGAACGGTCGCGGCATGAAGAACGGTGGAGTCAAGGCCCGCGATGGAGGCCCCTGCCTCTGTTCAGATTCTGACGAACTGCCGGCCGCGCTAGAATCCCAGTCTCCTGCTTACCTTGAGGAAGAAGAGAATTAGGTGAGTCAACAAGGCGGGATTGTTCAGTCTGATCCACTGCGGGTCGCTCGAAAACGATAAGAGCACACTGACCACGATGGACGCTGTTGCCAGGCCGCCTGCGGCTATTGCATAGGGGGCATGCAGCAGAGGCCTCTTGCTTAGCCCCCGGTATCCCTGCCAGAATCCGATCATGGCAAGCATCACGGCAAAGGGAGTGATCTCCAGCAGGTATCGTACGGTCCCGTAGAAAAAGAGGAGCAGGGACATAAGGGCCAGTGCAAAGGATCCGAACATGCTCAATACTGCCCATTGCAGAGGGCCCCGCGCGGCCCCGATATCTTCAGTATTGGCCTGCGCCGGCTTCCTTTGAAATCGACGGGCGAGCGCGGTTGCCGCCGGAATCATGGCGAAGAGTAGGAACGGGGTGGAGTATAGGATTCCCGTAATGCGCTCCGCATTGTAGACCAAAGGGGAGTGGTTGCTAAAGTACGCGATCACATCCTCCGCGCGGATGGGCCGAACGAACGGGAAGACATCACTCATGATAGGAGGGTTGATCAGATAGATGTAAAGGTTCGGCGGAATATGTGCAGGCGAGAGAATACTGCCATGGGCCGTATTGAGGTCGAGCATCGTGATTTGGTAGCGGAGTCCTGTCTCCAGGATGGATTCAAACCTGGCCCAGTTATGCCAGCCGATGAGTATGGCGCCCACGACCATTGGCAAAGTCATCGCCAGGAAAGCACGAGGAAATCTCCGAGCCTCGGCGGCCTCCGGGGTTCCCCGGTGCATCCGGTGCAGGACCATGATCGTCAGGAACACGACGGGAATCACAAGGGTTGCTCGCGTGCCCACTGCCAGCGACCAGAAGCTGCCTGCCAGCACCCACCACCATATGGATGGCGAATGTCGGCAATGCCCTGTCAGGGCAAAATAGAATCCCCCGACGAGGAAGAATTGACCGGCGGCGATGGCTGCCTCGTAGATCCTCGGTCTCATCAGCATCCACGGAACGGGATGCGCTAGGCCGATCACAAGCAGACCGAGTACGATGGTCCAGCCTGTTATGTCGGCATAGAATCGTCGCCAAATGAGCCAAACCAGAAGGGACTCAAAGACAAACAAACCAGAGAGAAATCCGAAAGCGAGGGTCGCATCGCCTATTTGGCCTGGATAGAAAGACTTCACAGCCGCGACTACTAATGCTGGTGCTGCTCCAAAGTAGAGGTATATCTTGCCGTTGTAAAGCGACATATCCCAGATGTCGCCCAATCCTTGTATGTCTCTTCGCGCATCGGGGTCATATGGATTCGGAAGCTCAGCGAGCGCCGGATCCAACTGTGTGTCAATGTTGAGTTGTCCATGCCGAAACGCCGTGGCAAGGCGGTCGTAATAATCACTGCTTGCTGGCCAGACGGTCCAGCGGCCAAGACTGATGAACCATACGTACGCGGCTACTACGAAAAGAGCGCAAGCCCCGGCACCTAAACTGACGAGACCCGGCAACTTCCGGCCACGATCTGCGAGACAACTGGCGTGCTGCCGCGCCCTGCGTAACGCAAGAGATGATAGTGACAAGGACATACCCAGCGCTAAAGCGAGTATCCTTCTTCCTCCCCAGGTGGCATTGTGGTCAAGTCCCAGCTGTACTGCAAACACCGCGAGCAGAGTGAAGCCGAGGCCCAGGAAGGCCGGGATGACAAATATCCATTTCTTATCCACTAGGGTCTTCATGAATTCCTGGCGGTTCCAGATCGTTCTGAGGGCCCCGTCTTTGCGGCTCCGTGGCGGCAATCGAGCAGTCTGTACCCTCCGTGGCACCCCCCGTCTTTCCCATGCCATTGGCGTGACCCGGTCATCTCTTCCTCGGCGGTCTTGGGGGCCTGAGGGAGAGACCCTGCAAATGCCCTGGAGTCCTCAGCCCGAGGTTCGTCGTCCGCGGCTCCTGGATTAGCTCTTGCGCGAATCCGGGGATTCAGTCTGCAAAAAGGGTCTCCACTGACCGGTTGTGCCTCGATCAGCAATGCGTTCTCAGGCAATGAGAATCCATGCTCGGATAAGTCTTCGGTTGATTGCGCGCAATCCTCTCGCTGCATGCTATTCGCACCACAGATTGGGCTCGAATTGTGGGCCCAGCAGGATTCGTCGTGCAGCACCCTGGAAGGGAACCTACGACCAAGCGTATTCGGGCTCAAATCCTGTAGCGCAACAATTCTACCTTGGGCAGAAGAGTTCTGATGAGCCTGGCGGTTTGCCGCTCTTGCCCCGGGGAACAGGCATTTACGTTGGCCCAAACACTAAGCTAGCAGCCTGGGCTAGGTCTGTTGTCGCGTGATATGAGAACTGGCGCGCAGCATATTCTGAGGTTCGCCCGGCTTCTCGGCCTTCGCCGGGGTGCACAGTCACAGGCGACAGCGGTACAGCCGTTGTTGGGGCTTGCCGCTCTCCGGCCGTTCCAACGCCAGACCGCTGGACGGGAGCGCGTTAAGCGTGCAGGAAATACCGATCTGATAGAAGAACCAGCAATAGCCGCATGACCTGGCGGAAGGGTTCTATGGAAGGAAATACGTGGCGCGTAATGCCATCCGTGTCTCCAAAGTAATGCACAAACAGAGTGGCGCTTGTTATGTATAGGCCCCAAATGTGCTGCTGTGTCCCAAGCATCTAGCTTCTGCGTCTATGGTTGGCGGGAAGGGAACGCAGTATTCTGAGTATAGTGGTACTTGGCGGAGGAGAGCGGTAACCATTGACGCCAATTCGCCCAGGGCTTGCGCGCCTGAGCCTGGGGGATGAGTATGTTGCCCTGCATCTATCTTGGGAGGAAAACGGAAACCAGCTCGGAGTTCCAGGCCCGAGTGTAAGGCCGTCCATTCA
The DNA here is from genome assembly GCA_043805815.1 of Chloroflexota bacterium. GTDB lineage: Bacteria > Chloroflexota > Anaerolineae > Anaerolineales > Villigracilaceae > Fen-1038. The sequence goes on along the minus strand of JAZDHO010000172.1, from coordinate 13,780 downwards.
CCTGGAAACTTGAGCGATTCAGGGGGCTGCTTACGAAAATCGCGCAGGGAGTGAACGGAGGAAACGTTGACGAAGTTCTCGCGGAAATGTTGTGCACATCTACAGATTCGATGGATATAGGCTTGTCTATTCTTTGGCTCAGGAGAACCCAAATGGGATACTCATAGTCATTATGATCGAGGTAGATGCCTACTTGGTTGCATTGCCCCTCAGATTCTCTTGCCAGGAACTGTGCTGCGAAGGAGTAGGATTTCCTCCATACTGGCGGCTTTGCCATAAAGTACAAGTCGTTCCTGCTGGTATTCAGGATGTTGTGAGCGCCCACGAGCGGTCTGGATTGATTTAGGAATAGCCAGGGCATGGCCGCCAGCACCAGGAGCAGCGAGATTGCGCCTGGAATCCACCTCGGCTTCGCTGTATCAGCCAGCGTTCCGAGCACCGGCGAGAACAGGATGAACAGCGGCAGGTGGAGGCGAGTGTGAAACGGCTGCCATTTCAGGTATAAGCAGAAGATCAGGAAACCGGACAACACGCAGAGAGAGTAGAGCACTAATTCCTTCCTGCGGGCCGGGCGACGGAGAATGAGGAGCACACCGATTCCGCTTATGATCAGGTGAAGGAAGCCGCCGTCCGAGTCTTCCTCGAATTGAAGTCTCGGTAATCCGAATTGGATCCCTGCCCAGGTAGTTCGATGATCGTCCGGCGATATGCCGACCGCCTCAAGGGCGGCTCGTATTTGGTTCACAATATGTGAATTCACTCGATCTGATGGCGTGCTTGTGTGCAGCGCGACGTTTCGCACCACATTGGAAGTCAGAGCCGCAATGGAGAAGACGTCGTTCGAGAGTTTGTAGTCAATTTCCGGATGGCCGATTGATACTTCCTGGGAAATGCCCAATGGATTTCCAAACAAATCCTGGCTGCGAACATAGGCACCCAGGTTGATCAGCAGAAAGACCAACCCTATGAGGCCGAAGCGGGGCACGCTTCTCACACCGTGAATCCTAAGCAAGGATAGGGTCCACCAAATAAGGAATGGAAGGGCAAACACATAGGTTATGGCTTTGGATAGCGCAGCCAGTCCAAGGCTGGCAGCCGCAGCGGCGGTGCTCCAGAGATTGCCCTTTGTGCTTGGTAGCCGCGCCCAATAGACGAAACAGACCAGCCAGAATGCGGTGATGTAGTTGTTCTGTGTGCTGGTGGCCTGCAGGATGCCCATTGGTATCGTCAGGGCAGCGACCACGCTGTATATCTGACCCTGCCGATTCGAGCCGAACTCCCGGGCGATCAACGACACGCCAACCGAAGTCCCGATCATGCTGAACCATTCCACGAAATTGGCAAGCCGATCCGAGCCCGCCAAAATCTGCAAATGGAGAATGAAGTACTCGGCTCCTGGCGCCAAGAAGAGCTGCCTGAGCATGTTGGTGGGGTAGTACGCCACGCTTGCATTTTGGATCCAATGTAGCACACGGGCCATGTGATAGGTCATGGAATCGTGTGTGTTTGGCGGCGCGATCCAGGCAATGAGGGCGGTCACAGCGGCAATCAACGCGCAGCATGATATCAGAATCATTTCCACGGCAGACAGCCGGGGCAATTCCGGGCGCATCAGGTACAGCCGAAGGCCCTTTAGCGATAGAGCGGCGAGAGCCAGGGCAAGCAGCAGGCCGAGAAACCACGCCGCCAGAACGTACCGAAACGAAATGGCTCTAAGCCAGCTGAGGATTTCAGTGACACCTACGAGGTACGCTCCCCAGATGATTGTTGCCGAGAGGAATGAAGACCGCCAATCTCGCTGCCGCGCGGCGAGTGCTCCCCAGAGAACTATGCCTGTAAGAATGGGAATTGCGGCGGCCGCAAATTGCATGGAAACTCCATACTTTTCCTTCTGACAGGAATTGGTGTGTCGTCTGCAGCTTTCGACTCGGAGCCGTCAGCAGCCAAGGCCGGATCTCTGTCGCAAGGCAGCCTGCGAATCATACTCCGACTGGCGCGATTCTGCGTTTATGCAATCTCCTTGGCGTCATGCGGTCGTCACAGTATGGATTGGGCTAACTCACCGACATGAATCCAAATTTGGCAGAAAGAATGAGGATCTCTGGTACCCCAGTTTCCCGCAGAGTCGTGACTCGAAACTTGCGGACTCCTTCAAATGCCGGGCAGGATTCGCCGCGCAGCGCCCCCGTGGGCGACCTGCGACCAGGCGCATTCAGGCCGGAATCCGATTTGGCTGCGGTGTTGTCCTTCCCGGCATCATCCAAATCAGCCTTCTCGGCAACAGTCAACTCGTGCAGGGTACGTTAGCCTGGCGGAGGTGACCAACGGCGCGAGGAAGCTGCACCCGCTCATACTCTGCAGCGCACCCTCCGCAGGGATGATTGGCGCCCCGCGTCGCGTTGACCCTATGGCCGTGCCCCCAAGTTGGGTATGCTATAGATCCCCTGGGCATTGGTGAAGTAGACCGTGCCAGATGGCGCACACGCAATCGCGAGGGGATCGAAGTGGCCCAGGTCGTAGCCGATCAGTGAAAGAGTGTTGTCCTTTTCGAGACGCAGCAATGTGCTCATTGAAGAACCTTCACGGCCCAGCGAGACGCCCTCGCCATCGATGCTGGCAGCCACGTAGACGTGATCATCGGGACACACACCAAGCTCAGCCAGGGTGATACCGGGATCTTTTGCAGTCATGTCATTCACCTGCACCCAATTGCCGCCTTCGTAGCGGTAGATGCCGTGTTCCATCGGCATATGGGGCGCCGCCGGGCGAAACCATATCAGCGCGTACAGCGTGCCATCGGCCCCGAAGGCGATGGTGCTGCTGTTTACCCCCTCAAGATAAGGAATAGTCTGTTTTGCCTGTCCCGTCGTGTAGCTGGCAAGCTGGTTGCATTCCGTCCACCACAGAGCCCCGGTCGCGGGTTCAACCGCCATACCTTGCGCGAAGCATTCCGGCTCGTAGAACTCCTGCAATGTCTTGTCCTGAGTGTTGAAACTGTAGATCATGGCGCCCCTGTCAGTGTCCGCGACGGAGAGGTAGCCGATCCCATCTCCGGAAAAAGCCAGGGAGACTTCCATCCCGTAAGCCACACTCCCGATTTCCTGCAAGTCACCATTCGCAGCCACATGAAAGAGAGTCGTTCGCCCACTGGGAAGGCGGTCACCGTAGGCGACATACACATTCTCCCCGAGCGGCTCCACGCCCAACGCCCATGAATTGCCGAAGGGGCTGTACACCATTTCGAGGGCCTGGGCCTGCAGGTCCAGGCGGTAGAGCGGCTGGATTGGGTGAAAGATATAGCCGATCCCCTGCCGGTCGAAGATAAGGGTCCCGCCGATGTTCCGGTAGCGGTCGTACCATTCGATCTGTGTGATCTGCCCGGTCGCCAGATCCACCTGCTTCAATCCCTCCCCACTCAGAACGTACATGCTTCCATCCGGAGCAAAGGCGGGGGCATTCTCGATTCCAAATCCTGTGGCGATGACCTTGAGCGATCCATCTGCTTCGACTCGCGCGAGGTCACCGTTGTACGTCACGACATAGACGCTGTCATCCGGCCCAACCGCAATGCGCTGGCTTTGGAAACCCGAGGCAATGACCTCCACTTTCCCGTCATGGCTGATCTTCTGCACATTGTCGGAAGGTAGATCCACTGCGAAGAGATTGCCCGTGGAGTCGAAAGCGAACAAGCGATTCATCTCGTGGGCAAGCGCTTGTGGCTGGCCCTGGTCGTCCACGCGATAGAGACCCCAGTCCAGGTTGTTGATGAACCAGAAACTGCCATCGGGAGCAATGTTGAAGTAGTCCATTTTGACACGGGGCAGCTTCACGTGTTCTGCCAGGCTGCCGTCTTCCATCAACTGATAGATGGTATCGCCCTGAAAATCAATCGCGAATATCTCGTTATTCAATCCGACGGCGAGGCGTTCGATCTTTACCCCCGTGGCATGGGTAACATTCAACGAAAGGGTGCTGTCGAGCAGGGTGCCTACCACCGCCGGGCCGCTTGGCGTGGGAGATGGCTCAGGCGCCGGTGCTGGGATCTCGGGAGTTGCAGCGGTAACCTGCGTCGCTGCGATAGGCTCGCCGGCGCAGCCTGCCAGCCCAATCAGCAAGAATGCCGCTATTGCCACGTGCATTGTTTTCATGGAATTCTCCCTTGTGTACACAGGAACCGTTGGTCAGGCGCTACGCCTGTTCTCGTGGACAAGAGCCAGAATATGTTCGTACGGACTTTGTGATCCCCTTGGGTTGGTGGGCACAGAATCCTGAACGTGTGGGGTCGCATGACATCATGGACCAAGTAGGCTGACTCCGTGAGACGTCAAGACCATACCGGTCTTCCGCTGCACCGTGTGTTGGGCGCACTCACGGAACGCAATGCTCGCCAGGACCATCCGAAGCTTCGTTGATGCACCCGGCGACCACCGTCGGCTTCGCGGCCCAGGTCCAGTTGGGCTGCGCCTCGTATTGTCGCGCAATCTCTCCTGAACGGCAATTCTCAATCCTGCAAGCTGGGCCTCAGCTGCCGGAGCGCTCATCGTTGCCAGAATCCGCCGTTCCTCCCCTGCTGCGTCTCCAGAGCCGTGCTCAGCCTGACTTTCTCTTTCCTGCTCCTGGGTTTCACGTGGAACGCGCTGGTGCTGGCGGCTGCCCTGAGCGCCTGTATCTAGTTCGCGGCCCAGTTCGCCCTGTTCGCCAGGCCATGATCCCAAGTCCTCGCGACACGCGCAGGGCAGCCCCCTTGTGTCGTCCCGAGCGGTGCGGTTCCCCGAGCAATCCCCGCCTCGATCCTGGAGGTGGCCCGTGCCGCGGTCCGCGGAGGCGTTGCAGGTCAGACGGCTCCCTCGGTTCGAAAGCCTGCAGCGTCAGAAGAGGGAGACCTCGGAGGTCTTGTAGACCTCCGAAGTCTGAGCTTGGTCACACCTACCGCACAACCCGTCCCGCTTGGCCCCCTCTACGTCTTTGCGAGGGGCGTGGTTCCCCGAAGCAATCTCCACGCCAATCTTGGGGGGGATCCGGTCGGCCAAGGGGTTGTAGGTCGGATTGGCCCCGCCTGCGTCGGGATCTGCGACAATCCGACCAGCGCGCCGCATCGCCGTGCGCTTCTGCCCCTCCGCCACATGGCGGAGAGCGAGACTCCCCAGTGGTTGGATGCAACCGGGGAGCATTACCCCTAGAATGAGGCTGACGGATGCTCGCGTCCGCTCGCGAGCTTGCCGTGTCTCAATCACGGAGAAGCCTTTGCAATGAAGTCCGGAGGTCAGATATGAAGAAGCAAGCCTCTATTCTCGTTTTCATGGCCGTGTGGCTGGTGATGCTCGCCGCCTGTGCTCCTGCGAGCACAGTGGTCCAGGTCAACACGCCTGCTCCGAGCACCGGGGCCGGCACGCCGGCGCCCGGCGGCGAGATCGATGTGCCGGGCGTGAAGATCCAGGTCTATGCACCCGGCCCGAACCCGCTGATCAACACGCCGGATGCGCACGGGCGTCCCGCCGGCTTCTGGCTGGGACTGTGGCACGGGATCATTTCCCCGGTGACCCTCGTGGCGTCCTTCGTCACCAAGCAGAACGTGCAGATCTACGAGGTGCACAACGACGGGAGCATGTACAACCTGGGCTTCTTCCTTGGAATACTGATCATGCCCGCCGTTTTCGGCCTGCTCCTGGGTCGCAGGCGCTGAGTACGCCCTCGTGAGTGCACATCAGGGCCGCGGACAGGTGTGCGGCTCTTTCAGCAGCGCTTTCAGGAGTCATGAAGGAGGCCCCGAATGAGTACGTCAGCCGCTATCGTCGCCGTCTTCCCGGCATTGCTGATCGTGGGAGCCATACTGGCACCACTCTTCGCCCGCCGTGACCGTCCGCCTCGGTTCCATGGCCGGGTTGGACGTGACGACGATCGCACGGCGCGGACCACGGGCAGCGAGCAAGACGCACAAACCGCGCTGTACGAACCGGGGCAACGCCTCGAGGCGTCGAAACCTGGTCCGCTTCCTGCGGACGCGGGCGACCGCCATTTTGCGGATTGGAAAGCTCTGCGGGCCAAATTCTTCGACTGAGCGAATCGGGACGCAGCAGGTGCGATCCAGCTGATCAAGGCAGACCTCGGAGGTCCTGAAGACCTCCGAGGTCTGCGCCTGGGCGGCAACCGGAGCTTACCCATTGTTCCTCATCATTGATCCTCGCTTAGCTGCCCATCTCCACCCGTAAGATTCCATTGTTCCTCGGCCGGCCAGGAAATTCACCCGTAAAACGAATTGTTCCTCGTTGTTTCATCCTCGGCCCTTAAATGGGGCCGAAGGCCTTCCGCTTCCCCCTCTCCAAATTGGCGCTCTACCCATTTGGAGAGGGTGGCACGCAGTGCCGGGTGAGGATGCGCAGGGCGACCATCGGCTACACCGCGACCCAGAGGGCGCGGTATCGGGCGATTCAGCGCCTGCCCTGTCGGCGTTGTGCCGCGGGCACAGGTGTGCGCCGGCGACCCTCGCCCGCCGCAGTAGACCAGCGCCGGCTCATGTACAGGGCCGCGGCCAACAGCAGGAGAGCCACCACCTGTGCGAGGCGGAAGCCGCCCGGTGTGATCACGCTATCGGCGTGAAATGCTTCGGTGAATAGCCGCGCCGCCGCGGAGAGGCTCACCACCTGCCAGAATCGGTTGCCCGGGCTCAGCGATCCGGCCGGCATGAACTTCCACGCGAGCAGCACTCCCACGGCCAGCAGCGTTTCATACACCTGCGTCGGTTGCCGGTACTCACCCCACAGGTAGATCGCCCACGGCGCCTCCAGCGGCGAACCGTATCCGTTGCCGCTGAGGATGTTGGCCACCCCAAGGGCGATCATGAAGGTCGCGAGCCCCGGGGCGAGCGCATCCAGTGTTGCGCGCAGCGGCAGCCACTTGGCACGACCATACAGGAACGCGGCCGTCGCGCCGATCAGCATTCCCCCCGATGCGTCCAGGGCGGTGGCGCTCAACGCCAGGAGGCTCAGCGGAGCGGCGAGGTAGGCGCTGAGGTGTTCCAGCGCGTAGAGCAGCCGCGCACCCACCAGGCCGCCGATCAGCGCGTACATGATCATGTTGAGGACCGCGGAGGCATGCAGCCGCAGCCGCAGCGCCTCCTTCTCGACGAAGGTCGTTCCGATCCATATCCCCGCCAGTAGCGCCAGGCCGGGAAGTTGAACCAGCAGCGGGCCGACCCGCAGGAAGGGCAGCATCACGGCTCCCGCAGCAGATCCTCGACGTTGGAAAGCATCACGCCCTCGCTCATCGGCCCCCCGATGATCACGTTGCGGATGATCCCGTTGCGGTCGATGAAGTACGTCGAGGGCAGCCCCATGAGCTCGTAGCGTGCGCTGGCGCCTCCGTCGCGGTCCAGGACGATGGGGAACGTCAGCCCCAACTCCTGGACGAAGGCCCTGGCGGCGGTTTCTGAATCCTGCGAGGTCACGTTCAGCCCGACGACCACCAGTCCCGCATCACGGTGGCGCTGATAGACTTTTTCGATGGCCGGCATCTCGACCCTGCAGGGCAGGCACCAACTTGCCCACACGTTGAGCATCACGGGTTGTCCTCGCAGTTCGGACAGCGTCAGCTGCCCGCCGTCCAGGGTGTCGAGCGTGAAATCCGGCGCGGAGAAGCCGGTTCTGGGGCTGGGCGGCGCTCCCGGCCCCTGAGATGAAGCCTCGGCGACGCGCGAATACACGGTCCACGACGCGGCGAGAACGAGGGCGGCGATCAGGACCGCGAAGGGAGGGTCGACGAGGAAGCCTCGCAGGGCGTGCAACCTGGATGGCGGAGGTCTTCGTGAAGGGCTCATGTGTGGCAGCGCTGTGGCAAATGAGACGTCGGAGGCCTGGTGGACTTCCGACGTCGCGGCGCGAGGCGCGTGCGCGGAATATGGCAGCCCACGCTAGTGGTCCCTGCGCACCTGTGCCGGCATTTCCAGCCAAAAGGCTTCCAGCGACAGCCGCAAGTCCGAGAGGAAGAGCAGCAGCGCGACGATGAGACTGAGCATGCACAGCACGAACAGGATGACGATGAGAGCCGCCATACCGAGCTGCAGCAGCGCGCCCAGGAACAGGCTGATGATCAGGATCGCTGCCAGCAGGACGCTGAGCGTGGCAAGGGCGATGGCTCCCCGCAGCACCCGCGCCCGGTCCGCAAGAATGCGCAGCTGCGCCAGGATCTTCTTATGGGCGGCGCGCGGGGCGCGGCGCAGGTCCTCGGTGAGGATGCGCGAGCGGTCAATGATGCGCCCGAAGCGGTTGGTCATGCTCAGCAGGATCAGCCCGATGCCCGAGATCAAGATCACGGGGCCGACGGCGAGCTGCAGCGTGGGGATCAGGTCGGTGAGGGACATGGGGTGCGGGGACGACTCCCTTTGTTGTTATACCATCATCCATCCCGGCGATGGCGAGGCGCGAGTCGCTCGGCGATTTCATCCCGGCATGAGATCGTCGATCAGCATTTCGCAGTCCAGGTTGATTGGTTGGGGAGCCGGCCGCGCCTAATCCACCCTCGGCCAGACCACGTGTAAGACGAGCCGTACCTACTTCGGATCGATCACCAGTTTGATGGCCGTGCGCACCTTGTCGTCGATCTGAACGTCGACGAACTCCGGCACACACGCGATCTCGATACCATCGTTCTTCAGGTAGCCCGTCGCCAGCACGAGTGCTTTGATGGCCTGGTTCACCGCGCCCGCGCCAATGGCCTGAACCTCAGCGTGCTTGTGATCACGGATCACGCCCGCGATTGCCCCGGCAACGGCAGAAGTTCGAGAGTTGGCAGACACTTTGATGACATCCATGTGTGCCTCCCTCAGGTTGGATTGGGGCTTGTCTATACGAGATTCTACGAGATTCAGGTCGGTCGTCAAGCGGTCGTCCATGGGAGAGGACTCGTTTCCATGCTTAACGGCAAGAATGGGCAGTTTGTGCCGCGAACGGACCATTCGGAGGTGCAAACTGGCCAAAGGCACGCCCTGCCCTGGGCGGGCAGTCGGCTCGGGGCAAGAAGAGAAGCCCGATATGTGCATCAGGCTTCTCTTCTTTACCTGCCCTTCTCCTACATGTGCGGCTTGTAGTCAGGCGCGAGATACTTTCCCGGGTCCTTCTCGAAGGAACGCCGGCAGCCCGGTGAGCAGAAGTAGTAGGTCGAACCCTGGTACTCGAACTTGCCCGCGGCGGTCTCAGGCGTGACGTCCATGCCGCACACGGGATCTTTGTAGGTACCTGCCATTTTCAGTTCCATCATGCTCCGATTATCATGCACCTTCATGGGGATCGCAGCACTACGGTCCCCAGTCGGAAAGTACATTCACCATCAGATCAGGCTGCTGCGCGTCGTTCGTGATCAGGTGCACACCGAAGTTGTGCGGACCATCCATGCCCTCGTGCATCATGAATGCGCCGGACCGGATCGTGGTGCTCTCGCCAGAGTCAAGGACCATCGAACCGATGGTCAGCTCGGGCGGTCAACAGCCCTCCAGGATCTCGATGTATGGTTTCTCCCTGAAGCGCAGCGCGCCGCCCCCGGCGTTGGTGACGGTGAACTCGAACGCCCGCGTCTCGCCGAACTTGACGTAGCCGTAGTCGATCATCTGCTGGTCGACCACGATCTGCGGGGTGCCGCTATCGCTCCCTCCGCCCGGCCGCGTCAGCAGAAAGACGGCCGCGGCAACGAGGATCACGCCGAAAACGATTATGGGCCAGACGCGGTTTGCGCCTTGCCCATGAGTCCGGGGTTTGTTTCTTCGGCTCATTAAGCCTCCTTTCTAACGATAGTCGAATTGGAACGAGTACAGATAGGCGACCAGGTTCCAGGTCTGTTTTTCGGTGAAGATCGGACCCCAGGATGGCATGCCGGTGCCCATGCCGCCGCGCAGGATCTTGCCTTGCAGCAGTGCCGGACTGGCATCCAGCATCCGCTTCGGATCAGTCAGGCGCGCGGGGGATTGCATCGCCATCCGGCTGTTCCCCATCATACTCTGCAATGAGGCTTTGCCGGCGGCCGCCAGGTCATCGGCAAACACGCCGTCGCCGGCGCCGCCCTCGCCGTGACAGGCAGCACAATTCTGGGCGAAGAGCTGCTCTCCCTCTGCGAGCGCCTGCAGCGTGGTGTTAGACCTCCAGATCTCGGCAGTGAGCTCCCACAGCCGCGCGTCGTCCTGCGCGGCGAAAGCGGGGTCAGCGCGCAGATCCCGCCAGACCTCATATGGAGAATGGCTGCGATAGTGGTCCACGGACATGAAGCTCGCCAGCTCGGCCTCCAATTGCCACTCCGCGACGGCGGCCAGCGGCTTCTGTGCGGGAATGAGCGGCGCGCTGCGGGGTGCATCGAGGTCAAGGCCTAACGAGGCATACAGGGGCTCGCTTCGCTCGCCGCCCGGCTGCTTAATCACGGGGTCGCCCGTGACCTCTATCGTGCCGCGCATCCGCCAGTGATTGAGCCCGCACCAACGCGTGCAGTAGAACGTATATGTGCCGGGCTGTTGGAAGAGCAGCGTGATGTCTGTTACTTTTCCCGGAAGAACATCGACGGCCGGAAAGTCAAGCTTTCCAACCGCAAATCCGTGCACCACGTCGTCTGAGGTGAGGCGCAGGTGCAGCGGCTGCGCCACGGTGGCTTTGAACGCCTCCGGGCTCCAGCCGCCGTCTTCGGCCATGCGCGCGTGCACCAGCGGCGTGCGCCACCACAGCGTCAGCGGCACGGTGATGGCCGCCAGAACCGCCGCGCCGATCAGTAGACGCGCGATGAACTCGGAACGTTTCATAGCAAGAGCCACATCAGGAGCAGGGCGACACCCGCGCAGTAGGCCATGACCGGGATGGGCGAGATGTGCGAATCGGCGGCCGATTTCTGCGCCACGCGCGCCGACCAGACGACGCCGCCCGCGAGCACCACAGTCTGCGCGGGCGCGAGGCCGGCGGTCAGCACGGGCTGCCACGCAAGGTTGGCCGTGCCCAGCAGGTTCCAGCCCAGGGCGAGCGGATCTGAGAGGGAGACCAGGATGTACGCGGCGTTGGCAAGAACGAAGGACAGGCTGAAGGCGATCCAGGCCGTCAACCCGAGCGGGATGAGGGCGCTGGACATGCGGGCGAAGCGCTGCCGGAATGTCCGTGCATCGCTGCCGTGTGCAACGCACAGCGCGAACAGGCCCGGAAGCACGACGCAAATGAGGGCCAGGAAGGCGAGGGCATACATGAACCAGGAGGACGAACCGATCCGATACGCCGCATCCTTGAGGACGCCCCAGGGGCCCAGCAGCACGGCAGAGTAGATGATCGCGGTGCCGAGCATCACAAAGGACTTGAAAGCCTCATCGAGCCGACCAGCCGGCTTCTCGAGGTCAGCGGCGAAAGGGCGCAAATTGACAGCGATGTTGTCGTGCGGGCAGGTGCGGATGCATTCCATGCACAGGCCGCAGTAGGTGTTCTTCGTCAGGCCGCCGGGGAACACATCCCAGGGGCAGCCGTAGCCCACGGCGGAGCCGTTGTAGCACGGCTTGCCTTGGCAGGCTGCGCACACGGCCCTGTCCTTGATGCGCAATTCGATGGGCGCGGTTTGCGAATACAGGCCGATGAAACCGCCGACAGGACACGCATACCGGCAGAACGCCCGCCGCTCGAAGGCCAGGCTGATCCCAACCGCCGCAAGCAGCATGCCGGCCAGCACGATCGCCGTCACCAGGGGATTCGTGAGCAGGACGGTGCTGAACAGGGCGAGCAGCAGGAACGCAGCGCTCTGCATCCATATGTTGCGCAGCGCCCGCGGCCAACGCAGGTTCAGCCAGCGTGTTCTGACGCCGGATGGGCCGAGCACCGCACCGCGCTGGATCCACTCGCCCGGCAGCGGGATGGGACATACCGAGCACCAGCCGCGTCCGAGCACGGGGACGGCAACCAGGATTAGCAAGGCCCACCACGCGATCCACACGAACACGATGCTGAAGTTGCTGCTGCCTACCGGCGATCCAATCAGCCCGGCCATGATGGCAAAGATGTATCCGGCGAGCATCAGCGCCAGGATGGCCAGCTGCGGATACCTGGCCTTCAGCAGGGTTTTCACGCTGCCGAATGCAGTCAACTCAAACCGGCTCATACCCGCGTGCCGCCGTCTGGGGTCCTGCGCAGGGCCAGCATCACGCCCAGGGCGCCGAGCAATGCGAGGCCCGCTCCCCGATACAACAGAATGTTGCTGCCCACGGTCAGCTTGCCGATCATAAAAGGATGCAGCGCGCCACAGGTGACGTTGCATCTGAAACGAAAGGATCCGGGACGATCCGCGACAAAGGTCAGGGAGGCCGTCTGCCCGGGATCGGCGTCCACCGAGACTCCATAGACATCGACATACAGGCCGTGCACGGTATCGGTGCTGATGAGCTCGATGGTCACGATGTCGCCGGGATTGACGTGCAGTTCACCAGGAGCATATGCGTACTGGCTGGCTTGCACGCGAAATACGCGCTCAGTCGGACGTTGAAGAGTGCCTGCGGGGAACGGTGCAAAGGCCACGGCCAGCGCAGCCAGCACAACAAGCAGCCAGGAGATCCAGGATGATCTGAAGCTCACGTCAGCCTCGGTTGACCGCCACCCGGGCGCCGGATCTTGCTGCGCATCTATTGCATGTTGGACGTCCCGTACTTCGAGTACGTGGCATCCACATAGGCCCGGATCTCGGGCACCGATTTGCCTTCTTTGATCAGGCGCATGGCATCCAAGGTGATGTCGACGCAGATGGAGCAGCCGAGGGCGTGGCCGTCGAAGCGGATCGCCCCGTTGGCATCCACGTCCGCGACATAGCAGTCGTAGTTGGAGTCGTGACCGATACTGCCGCATCCACAGTAGCAGGGCAGGTTCTCCATCACGTCCGGGTTGGCCGCGGCGAATTGATATGCCGTGCGGACGCTATTGGGCGCCGACCGGACCTCGCCCGGCAGCTCATCCATCGGAAGCATGTGCAGGCCGGCCGCATCCGGTGCCGTCGAGCATGCGGGGAGGGCGGCGGCCAGGAGAGCTGCCAGGGCAAGAACGGGGAACCATCTTCGGGCATGAGTGGGCATCGGGCACCTTTGGGTATCGAGGTGATCCGATGGTAGTCTACAGGTCGCCACACCCGTAGCGCTGGATAGCCCCCGCGGTCATAGGCCGAATGGCTTATGACGAACGTCGGACGGCGATACTGTCGCTATGATGCGGTATGAAGCCCCCCAGCTAGAATACGTCGCCGCGCCAGCCGAACCACAGCCAGCCGGCCGGAATTCCCGCCAGGCCGCCCGCAAGCCCCGCGAGCCAGTGAATTGGATGCGGTTGTCCGTCCAGGATTACGCGGGCGACAGCGTAGCTCAGGATACCCAACCCAGCAGCCCAGAAGTACACAACAGCCGGCCATTCCTTGCGAACGGGAGCCTTCATCCTGCTGGTTGCTTTCACTCGGTCTCCGCGAACCGGGGAAGTAGTGGATCGATCACGTCTTGGATCTCTTCGGCACTTGCGAACGGACCGATCTTGACGTAGTTCAGTACGCCCTGCGCGTCCACGATGTAGGTTTCCGGCACGCCCTTGATGCGGAACATTTGCGAGATGCGTGTCCCAACATCGGCACCATTGGGATACGTGTTGCCGAATTTCTTCATGAACACCCGCGCCGCGGGCTCGGTATCCACGTAGTCCACGCCCAGGAACACCACTTGGCCTGTCGGCTCATAGTGCTTCCAAGCTGCCTCCAGCGCGGCCGCCTCTTGCTCGCATGGCTTGCACCAAGAGGCCCAGAAATTAATCAG
>JAZDHO010000171.1:0-15348 GCA_043805815.1 Chloroflexota bacterium | reverse complement strand
CCAGATAGAGGGCCGGTTGTTGCTGGAGGTGGCGTTGGTAAGCCTCCTGGCTGTGCCGCTGTTCCTTCCGAAAATGCATGAGCGGTACTTCTTTCCAGCGGATGTTCTCGCGATCGCCCTGGCTTTCCTGTATCCGCGGCTGTACTACGCACCCATTCTCGTTTTGGGTGTATCTTTCCTCTCCTATCAGCCCTTCTTGTTTGAGCGGGACTTCGTTCCGTTGCACCTGCTTGCACTTGTCCTCGTGTCGGCGACCGGCATGCTCAGCTACCACGCGCTGAAGCAGCTCTACGGGACCGCAACTTGCGACGATGGGGCATCGAGCGGTGCCAAACGAGGGAGTCCCGAACAAGTCGCGGTTGATCGGGCCGTTGTATGAGAGCTTGGCTTCGGTATCACATTTTCGATGCAGCCATCGTGGCGGCGGGCATCGGCCTCGCCCTGGCCCTGCGCATCAGCCTGCTCGAGTTCAAATCAGTAGATTACTTTGACTACACGAAGCTTTGGCACAGCACTCTCAGGGCCGAAGGCTTCGCGGCGTTTGGGCGCGGCTTCGCGAACTACAACGTGCCGTACCTGTACTTGCTCTATGCCGTCGTAAGATTCCTTCCAGATCTACCTGCGGTCATAGCGATCAAGATCCCGTCGCTAGTGGCGGACTTCGCGGCCGCCCTTCTTGTCTTCGCAGTTGTTCGTATGAGGTACAGATCCTCGGCCTTTCCGCTCTTTTCGGCCTTTGCAGTGCTCTTTGCGCCCACTCTGGTGTTGAACAGCGCGTTTTGGGGGCAGGCGGATGCCGTTTACGCCTGTGTGCTCCTGGCCTCAACCTACTTCATGATCCGGCGGCAGGACGCCATCGCAATGCTCTGCTACGGACTCGCACTGGCGCTCAAGGCCCAAGCGATTTTTCTCCTGCCGTTGGTCCTGGGCTTGGTCCTTCGCAGGGAGATTCGGTGGAGGACGCTTGTCTTGATCCCGTTCATCATGCTCGCCGTCCTTGTTCCAGCGCTGCTCGCCGGCCGCCCGCTTCTGGAGCTTCTGCTCATCTACCCCTCTCAGGCAGGGCAGTACGAGCAGTTAACCATGCATGCGCCGACGGCACTGGCCTGGATACCTGATGGAGGGCGCTATTACCCGTATTTCTACACGTCGGCCCTGGCTGTGGCCGCAACCATGGCACTCGCTTTTTCGTGGGCGATCTATCGAAGCTCAAGCAAACTTACTCCCGGCCTTCTTATCGAGCTTGCACTGATCTCGGTGATCCTGGTCCCCTTCTTTCTGCCAAAGATGCACGAAAGATACTTCTACCTTGCGGACCTGCTATCCATAGTCTTCGCGTTCTACGTGCCCTCCCACTTTTTCGTTCCGCTTCTGATGATCACCGTCTCGTTCTTCGCCTATCAACCAACACTATTCGGCGTGGAACCCGTCCCGATGGGGCTGTTGGCGCTCGGCGTCTTCATACTTCTGGTAGCCCTCTTGCGGCACGCACTTGCCCGCCTCTTCCCCTCCACGTCAGCCACCTGAGTTCCGACCCTCCCAGTCGAAGTAGAATTGGAACCGTGAGATCGGTCGCGACCACGGTTCCTCTCTCCAGGCTGCTAGAACAACTGCCATCGGCGTACTCGCCAGCGGACCGGGAGTTGATCCAGCGCGCCTACGCTGTTGCCGAGGAGGCACACCGTGGCCAGAAGCGCATATCCGGTGAACCCTACATCAACCATTGCCTGGCCGTCGCCCAAGTCCTCGCCGAGCTGCGGGTGCCACCTGAAGTCCTGGCGGCCGGCCTCCTGCACGACACCGTGGAAGACACATCCGTAACGCTTGTCCAAATACAGCGAGACTTTGGGGACGCGGTCGCCTCGCTTGTCGATGGCGTGACCAAGCTCACGAATCTGCCTCGCGTTTCGCGCGACGACCAGCACGCCGAGGCGCGGAGCTCTGGAAACGGCTCCCCACCGCACGGCAAATCAGCCCCGCTCGGACGCCACCCTGATATGGCATCAGAGACACTGCGCAAGACGTTTCTGGCAATGGGTGATGACGTGCGGGTCGTGCTGATCAAGCTCGCCGACCGGCTGCACAACATGCGCACCCTGGGACATGTGGCAGAGGCCAAGCGCCGCCGGATCGCCCAGCAGACCCTGGACATCTTCGCGCCGCTCGCCAATCGCCTGGGGATCTGGCAGATCAAGTGGGAGCTCGAAGACCTCGCCTTTCGCCACGTGAACCCGTCTCGCTACAAGGAGATCGCAGAACAGCTGGCCGAGAGGCGGCCGGATCGGGAATCGCAGATCGAGGCAATTGTCCAAAATCTGCGTCGGCTTTTCGCCAAACACAGCATTCAGGCGGAGATCACGGGGAGGCCAAAGCACATCTATTCCATCCACAAGAAGATGCGCGAGAAGGGCAAAGCATTCGAATTGGTGCGAGACGTACGCGCCGTGCGCCTGATCGTTCCGGACGTTGGCGCCTGCTACACGACGCTTGGGCTCATCCATACGCACTGGCGCCCGATCCCGGGCGAGTTTGACGATTACATCGCCGCGCCGAAAGACAACTTCTATCAATCGTTGCACACCGCCGTGATCTGGGACGATGGCAAGCCGTTGGAGGTCCAGATCCGGACTTCCGAGATGCACCAGAACGCCGAGTACGGCATTGCCTCGCACTGGCGCTACAAAGAGGGCACAAAGCGCGACAAGTCCTACGAGCAGCGCATCAATTGGCTGCGGAACATGATGGAGTGGCGCTCCGACGTGAGCGATGCCACCGAGTTCGTGGAGTCAATGCGATCGGACGTCTTCCAGGATCGCGTGTACGTGTTCACCCCGCGCGGCGATATCATCGACATGCCGGCGCGCTCCACTCCGTTGGATTTCGCCTACCACGTCCACACGGACATCGGACACCGCTGCCGCGGCGCTCGCATAAACGGAAAGCTGGTCCCCCTGCACCACGAGCTGAAGACCGGCGACCAGGTCGAGATTCTCACAGCCAAACGCGGCGGGCCCAGTCGCGATTGGCTCAATAGCAATCTCGGACTCGTCAAGACTCAGCGTGCAAAATCGAAGATCCGGCAGTGGTTCAAGAAGGAGGACTACCAGCAAAACCTAGCCCAGGGCCGTCTGCTACTCGAGCGTGAATTGCAGCGGCTGGGAATCGCGCACGTGAACTTCGAAAGCATGGCGCGCGACCTCGGCTTCAAGACACCGGATGAGATGTTTGTCGACCTCGGTACGGGCGATCTCTCCATGAGCCGGGTGATCCGCGAGCTTGCTGCCGGAGAAGAAAGCGCAAGCCTGCTTACCGCGCCGTCGTCGACGACGGACGCAAAGAACGTCGGGGACATCGATATCGTCGGGCTCAAGGGATTGTTGACCACGCTGGGGCGATGCTGCAATCCAACGCCGGGAGATCAGATCATTGCCTACATAACACGGGGCCGTGGAGCCACCATACATCGGCAGGACTGTCCCAACATCTTGCGACTGGGAAGAGAGGACCGTGAGCGGCTTGTGCGCGTGGATTGGGGGAAACAGGTCCGGACGTTTCCAGTCCCGGTTCGCATCCGGGCGTACGATCGCCAGGGTTTGATGGGTGATGTCTCGAATCTCCTGGATGCCGAGGGTGTAAACATTGCTGATGTGAAGGTAAACGTGAATCGCGGCCTGGCGGAATTGAGGCTCATCGTGGAGGTACAGGACATCTCACAGCTGAGCAAGATCCTCACTCGGCTCGAGAATGTTGCCAACGTCATGGAGGCTCACCGCGTCAGCGGTTGACGCCGTCGATTGCCCGGCATCAACACTAGAGGCGACTGGCCTGACGCCGAAAGACCACATGGTATAATGCGCCCGCCCTGGCAATGAAATTGCTGAGCGTGCGGGCGGCGCAGCGCCGCATCACGAGGAATCTCTCTCCGGTCGGCACGGAAAAGGTGTCGTTGGCTCACGGGCTCGGGCGCGTGCTGGCCACGGACGTGCGCTCGACCGATCTCCCCCTTTTCGACAACTCATCAGTCGATGGCTTTGCGGTTGTGGCGGAAGACCTGGAGTCGGCGAGCATCGTCACGCCCCGGCGATTGAACGTTGTTGCCGATATTCCCGCGGGGACTATCTCGAGGATACGCCTGAAATCCGGAGAAGCTGCGCGTATCATGACTGGCGCTCCCATCCCGCGGAATGCCACCGCGGTGATCATGGTGGAGGACACAGATTGCGCCAATCGCCCGGCGAGCGCCGGACCGCCCGAATGGATCAGCGCCTACCAGCGCTTGACGCCCGGCACCAATATCCGACGACGCGGAACGGATGTGAGACGCGGCCACCGGGTACTCACGGCGGGTAGAAGCCTCCGCTCACAGGACCTTGGGTTGCTGGCAATGTTGGGGATGCCCGAAGTGCGGGTCCACCGTCGACCCCGCGTTGGACTGCTTTCGAGCGGAAACGAGTTGAGCGCTCCAGGCCGTCCTCTCCGCCCGGGCGGGATCAGGGACGCCAACTCAACCACCCTGGCAGCCCTCATCGTCGACACGGGATGCGACGTCATCCGGCTGGGAGTTGCCCGCGATACCGAGCGCGCCATTAAGGTGCTGCTAGAACGGGCGATTCCTCGCCGAGCAGATATTGTCGTCTCGTCGGCGGGCGTGAGCGTGGGTGCGTTGGACCTGATGCGCGCCGTCCTGCAAGAACGCGGGCAACTGCATTTCTGGCGTGTAGACGCACGCCCCGGCAAGCCCCTGGCAGTCGGCGAATATCGCGGTGTGCCGTATGTGGGCCTGCCGGGGAATCCAGTCTCGGCGTTCGTGGGCTTTGAGCTATTTGTCCGGCCGGCGCTCGCGCGCCTGGCTGGCTTGAAAGCCATTCCACGGCGCAACGTGCGCGTGATCCTGGCCGAGCCTGTCGAGTCCGACGGTCGTGAAAGCTATTTGCGCGCGGTCGTGGCCGAGAGAGAAGGTACGTACGTGGCACGCCTGACCGGACATCAGGGCTCGAGCAACTTGCTTTCCCTCGTCCAGGCGAATGCTTTACTTATGGTACCCGCTGGAGTAAAATCGCTTGCCGTTGGGGACCAGGCAGATGCTTGGTTGCTCTGAGACAATAGTGGATCGCTGGCTGACGCGAATCTCAATCGTGCTTGCCGCCCTGGGCGTGCTTGTTTCCGCTTATATGACCGTCTACAAGCTGACGGACAATCAGACCATGTGCCTTGGGAGCGGGGATTGCTCGGTTGTCAACAGCAGCGTGTATTCCGAGGTGTATGGCATCCCTGTCGCCCTGGTAGGAGTCTTCGGCTATGGGGCGATCCTGGGCATCCTTACACTGGCAGGGCGCTGGGGTTTTCTCCGCGACGACGGGGTGCTCATTGCATTTGGCCTGTGCCTGGCCGGTTTCATATTCACGGTCTATCTGATCTATGTGGAAGTGGCCTTAATTCGCGCGCTGTGCCCGTTCTGCGTCGCGTCGCAACTGATCATGACGGTGCTCTGTGTCCTTTCCGTCATCCGGCTGGTGCGCGAGCCCGCCGAGTAGGAGGAATTGCATGGCCCGCATTCGTTGTCACTACGCAGATTGTGTCTTCCTGGATGATGGCTATTGCTCGGCCGCTGCCATAGAGTTGGATCCGGACACAGGCTGCGCGACATACTCGCCCACAGAGGAGGCGGCCAAGGAAGATTGGGAAGCAGAAGAGGACGCCGATGCGTGGGAGGACGATGATTCTGAGGACGAGGAAGAGGACTCTTGGGATGAGGACGAGGACGAATTCTAGTCACTGAAGGCTGCGTCAAGCTGCCAGGAACGCCGAGCCCTCTCACGACGGAGAGGGCTTACTCTTTCTGCTATGCAGGATTTCGCCCGCACGGCGGTTCATCGACGCGAGTCATCCATCAGTGAACGCAAACAGCAGGACACCGGCGGCCACCCCCAAATTCAAGGAGCTGGCACGACCGCGCATCGGCAGCGAAACGACGATATCGCAGGCGGCCCGGTGGCTCTCGCTCAGCCCCTTCTGTTCACTTCCGAGAAGCAGAATCCAGGGCGCCGCGGGCCTTGCCTCTCGGTAGTTCCGTTCGGCGCGGGCAGATGTTCCGATGAGCTGGATCTCGTGAGTTCCGCGCCAATCCAGGAATTCGGTGAAGCTCGCCTCGACCACCGGGATAAAGAACGAGGCGCCCATGCTCGCCCTGATCGTGGTGGGATGGTACGCATCCACTCCGCCGTCGAGAAGGTAGAGAGCGGATCCACCCACGGCGTCCAGCGTCCGAAGGACCGTCCCAACATTCCCAGGATCTTGCGGGCAGACCAGGGCTGCGCCGCAGCCGAACGGCGCGGTCGAGCCAAAAGAGCCACGGCGCTGCTTTGCGATGGCGAGGATTCCTGTCGGGTGTTCCTTCTCGGCGATGGAAGCAAAGACCGGTGCCGAGACCTCCTCGAGTCTTCCGCCAAAGCGCGAGACAACCTGACGCCCGAAGTCGCTAGCCAGCAGTTCAGGTGCATGAATAATAGTCTCGACATCCCAACCTGCCTCGATGGCCGCGCCCACTTGTTGAAGGCCCTCGACCAAGAAGAGCCCGGTCTCGTGCCGGGCGCGGCCGCGGCGCAGCGCGCGCGCAAGCTTTATGAGAGGATTCGTCCTGCTGGTGATCAACCTGGATGCTAGCTCCGCCCTAGGTGGCTCAATGGCAGGATGGCGCCTTATATCGGCTGCACCGCCGTACAGACCGCCGGGCTATGGCGTTGCGACAACAATGAGCTTGCCCACCATGCCCGCCTCAAGGTGGCCCGCCACGCCGCATACTATCTGGTATTCGCCGGCCTCAAGAGGTGCGGTGAACGTCGATTGCGTGGTCTCGCCGGCTTCCAGCTGCTCCTGGTCCCAGTATGCGTTGGCCTGCTCTTCCTGGCCGACGTGCCCATGGTTGCCAATCTCATAGCCGAGCTTCATGATCATGAAACTGTGGGCGACGGCACCATTGTTGGTCACCAAGAGGGTGATCTCTTCTCCCATCGGCACAGTCAGCGTGTTGGGCAGGAATGTGAAATCCGTCATGGTCAGGCTGATGGAGGTCGCGGGTCGACCGGAGCCGACGCAGCCTGATAGAATCAAGGCGACAGCAATGAAGAAGATCGTTGTATGAAGGGGCTTTCCCATGGACTCAGACTATCCTCTTAGGCGCTGAGTAGCATAGCAGACAAGTCGGTACAATGCAATACTGTGGCGGCCAGAGGGCCATTGATACGGAACCCAAGGCTGCCCCAATGCCCATGACAGATCCCGGAGGCGATGCATGACCCTACACGACATCAGCCCGGTCGATCCACCTACCCGCATTCTTCTCGGCCCGGGTCCGGGCATGCCTCATCCCCGCGTGGTACGGGCACTGAGCGGCCCCACCCTGGGACACCTGGATCCGGAAATGCTCCGGATTTTCGGCGAAGAGCAAGTACTGCTGAGGTTCGTTTTTCAGACGGAGAATGCCTGGACCTTCGCCCTTTCAGGCACCGGGACAGCGGGCATGGAAGCCGCCATGGCGAACTTGATAGAGCCCGGGGACCGGGTGCTTGCCTGCATTCACGGCTACTTTGGGGCACGGCTCGCGGACATGGCGCAACGGCTGGGCGCCAACGTGGATCGCCTTGAGCGCCCATTGGGCGAGATCTTCACGCCGGAGGAGGTGATCGCGGCGCTGGGCCGCCAGCGCTACAAGATGCTTACGATCGTGCACGCAGAGACTTCAACTGGTGCAGAGCAGAAGGAAATCAAGGCGCTGGCGGATGCTGCTCACGAATCCGGAGCGCTCCTCGTACTGGATACAGTTACATCGCTCGGCGGCATCCCGGTCGAGGTTGACGCCTGGGGTGTGGACGTTGCTTACTCCGCGAGCCAGAAGAACCTGGGCGCCCCCTCCGGCCTGGCGCCGATCACCGTTGGACCCAGGGCGCGCCAGATGATCGAGAATCGCAGCAAGCCCATCGCCTCATTCAATCTGGATCTGAATCAATATTGGCACTACTGGAACGATGCTCACGCTTATCATCACACGGCCTCGGCGTGCCTGCACTACGCCCTGCACGAGGGCCTGCGGATGATCGCCGCCGATGGCCTTGAGGCGACCTTTCAGCGCTGCCGGATGAACGCGGAAATGCTTTGGGCAGGATTGGAACAGATCGGAGTCCATCCGTTCATTCCCAAGGAGTATCGCCTGCCGTCTCTGACGACTGCGCGAGTGCCTCCCAACGTCGAGCCTCACCAGGTCCGAACGCAGTTGCTGGAGAAATACAACATTGAGATCGCCGGCGGCTTCGGAACTCTTAAAGACCAAGTCTGGCGCATCGGCCTGATGGGCTACTCGAGTCGCCGGGAGAACATCACATTGCTGCTGGCTGCCCTCAATGAGCTTCTTCGTGGAAGTGCCAAGGTCAGCTGACAAGCCAGGTCGCGCGGAAGAATAGATCCGCCCTCGCGCCTGCCGATGCCAGGCGCGTCCCTGTAAAAGCATGTTGCACATTGCTTCCAAGGGTCGCCTGCGAAGCTTTATTAGGCCGGTTCTTGCCCCCTGACGGGTCGCGTATAATTGCCATCATGAACCTGCGTCCAGGGCTCGCACTCTGGGGCTGTGTGGTCATGTCTGCGTGCCAGAGCCCGTTGCCTTCGGCAGCCACTATCGTCGATGCCGAGCAGGTTGTCCAAGTTCCGGCATCTACCCGAGTACCCGAGGCCCTCTTCAGGCTCGCTGGGGTCGTTCTGGCGCCTGGAGACCAGGTCCTGGATCACGGCGCCGCGATCGATGCCAATCATGCCGTACCACCGGGCAGAGCGATCTACCTCCAGGTGCGCAGACCCGTCCAAGTGCTCGTGAACGGCGAGCCACTGCAGACGACGGCTCAGACGGTGGGCGAGGCGCTCAGCGGGGCCGGAATTGAGCTCCACGTCGTCGACGCGGTGGATCCACCCGCGGATTCGCCTGTTGTAGCCGGTCTGGTCATCAAGCATGTACCGGCACGTGTTGCCCACCTTCAGGTCGACGGGACCGAGACGCCGTTGCGATCGACATCGAGCAAGGTAGGCGCGGCGTTGGCCGAAAGCGGCATCCCTGTTCTTGGCCTTGACTCGGTTGTGCCCTTCGAGCAGGATCTCTTTCCGGAAGAAGGGGGCATTCGGCTCGCAAGGATTACCGAGGCATTGGTCCTAGTCCAGGAGCCGATTAGGTACCAGAGCAGATCGCAGGACTCACCGGATCTCGAACTGGGAGTGGAACAGGTGCTCGAGCCGGGGCTCAGCGGTCTCGCCGTGGCGCGGACACGGATCAGATACGAGGAGGGAGTTGAGGTCTCAAGACAGGTTGAGTCCCAGGCCGTCGTTCGGCCGCCAAAGGAGCGGCTCGTGATCCGGGGAACCAAGATCGTCGAGAAAACGACCAGCGTCGACGGCCTGACCATCACGTACTGGCGAACGATTCAGATGTACGCTACGGTCTACTCCCCCTGCAATTCGGGGACCAGCGACGGATCGTGCTCGGCCGGCACCGCCAGCGGGCTTCCAGCAGGCAAAGGCGTGGTTGCAGTAGATCCCGGTTTGTTCGCGTTCCTGAACGGACAGCGGCTCTACATTCCGGGCTATGGCTATGCTGTCGTGGGCGATGTGGGCGGCGGCTTTATCATTGAGCAGAATCTGGGCATATCCAGGTATAAGTGGATCGATCTCGGATTCGATGACAATAACATTCTGGACATGACGGGCTGGCTGACGGTCTACTTTCTGCCCCCCGTGCCCGCAAGCATTCCCGATGCCCTGAAGTAATTCGCGGGCCAGGTCCTTGTGGGCCGCATCGGACCGCTCGAAAGAGTGAATCGAAGATCCTTGTTCCTTCTTCCCGGAATCGTCCTGCTGGTGTGCCCGGGCCTACCAGGCGCGGCGTTCGCCGCCTGCAACCTGCTCTATTTCGTGCGTGAGCAGCCGTGCGGGGCGACAGCACTCGCCCCGGAAGCAGCCACGCCGTGAACAAAGCGCAGCAGACGACGATCGCCGTACTGAGCATCCTGGCCTGCGTGCTTGCAGTCCTCGCTGGGCAGTCGGCGTGGCAGGCATATCAGGTGTGGTCCGACCGCCCGCTGGGCGCACCACTTCCGACGTCTCCGTATACGCCTCTAGGACTGCCGCTAACCTGGACGCCGGCGCCGACGAGCGCCCTGGCCGCGGAATCCGGGGCTTCGGGCGGCGCTACTCCGGGCGCGCCGCGATGTGGCGGCCCGGCCGTTATGACGCTTCTCCTAATTGGCTCCGATACTCGCAGCGGTGGCTACACCTGGGGGCTCGCCGACGTGATCCGCATTGCCCGAATTGACTTCGCGGCGCCGCGCCTCACGGTGCTGGATTTTCCTCGAGATCTATGGGTCGAGATTCCCGAAATCGCCGACGACCTGAACGGCCAGGATCATGAGAAACTTAACCAGGCTTACCTGTATGGCAATCCCGGCGATGGATTCGGCTACTGGGATCATCCCAGCGCGGGACCCGGTCTGCTGGCACGGACCCTGGACCTAAACTTCGGCGCAAGGATCGATCATTATCTGACAGTCAACATGCAAACATTTGTTCGCATGGTGGACGCTGTCGGCGGCATCGACGTCGTCCTCCGACAAAAGGTGGCCGGAAGCAGCGATGCCGATCTTCAGGCCGGCCGTCAGCACCTGGAGGGTGCGGAGGCTTTGGCTTTGGCACGTGACCGTACCGAAGGGGTCTTTTCCCGCGGCGACAATCAGAACCTAGTCCTGTGTGCCCTGCAGGAGAAGCTGATGAGTCCCACCGTCTTGCTGAGGATTCCTGAATTGGTTGGCTCGTTTCGGGGCTCAGTTCAAACAGATCTGGATCCCAGCACGATGAGCCAATTGGCCTGCCTTGCGGCGCAAATGCCAGTTGAGAATATCACCTTGTATAGCTTCCCGGAGGAGCTCTTTGCAGAAGGCCGGGCATACGACCCCGTATTCGAGAAATCCGTGTTCATCTGGGAGGTGGACACTCTGGTGATCCGGCATTATGTCGCCCAATTCCATGCCGGCGGCTGGCCAGCTTCCGACGGCAGCGCAGCGCGCGCGGACTCATCCACATTCTGCAAATGAGTGACACGTCCCACCGCGGCGCCGCGGCAATCTTGCGAAGCTACGGCATCCGACCCCGGCACCGGCTCGGTCAGAACTTCCTCCACGATCCCGAGGCGCTGCAACGAATCGTTGACGCCGCCGGAATAGAGAACGGTGATGTGGTGCTTGAGATCGGTTGTGGAATCGGCAGTCTCACGCGCTACCTTGCGCAGGCAGCACACACTGTGGTGGCCATCGAACTGGACGGCCGGCTTGCCGCCATTGCGCAGGACGCTCTTGCCGCCCTCCGCAACGTGCGAGTCGTTTGCGGGGATTTTATCAAGCTCACTCCGCGCGAGCTGAATCTGCCGTCGGGATACATTGTTGCGGCCAACATTCCATATTACATCACATCGCCGATCTTGCGGCATCTACTCGAGTCCGAGCCGATGCCTCGTCGGTGCGTTCTCACGGTCCAAAAGGAGGTGGCGGGTCGCATTTGCGCGAAGCCTCCAGACATGAGCCTCTTGGCGGTGAGCGTGCAGGTCTATGGGAGCACGCAGGTGGTTGCGCGCATTCCGGCGGTGGCCTTCTACCCAAGCCCGAAGGTGGACTCTGCCGTTGTACGCGTCGAGTGCCACGACCAGCCGATGGTCCACCCTTCTCAGCTGTCCGCCTTCTTCAGAGTCGTGAAGGCAGGCTTCCGTCAGCCGAGAAAGATGCTTCGGAATACGTTCGCTACGGGACTTGCCCTCTCGAGTGCCGACGCGCATGCGTTGCTGGCCGGGGCCGGCATCGATCCGCGGCGTCGGGCTGAAACTCTCACCCTCAAAGAATGGATCCGCCTGAGTGAGGTGGTTTCTAGCCGCGCAGTCTAGCTGAGGCGCGCCTTTCGCCCCCGCTTTCGAAGCGCACGATGGTGCCACCACACTTGCCAGACCCGGACCGCGGCCTCGGCCTGGATCCCAATTGACATCTTGGACTTGCCGCGCTGGCGCTCAGAAAAATGGATCGGTACCTCGGCGATCCGATATTCAAGGCAGTGTGCCATGTACGCCATCTCTACCAGGAAGACGTAGCCGCTCGACTGGATCCGGTCGAGCGGCATGCCTTCCAGTGTGCTTGCCCTCCACAGTCGGAAGCCGGTCGTCACGTCCGTGATCGGAATACCCAGAATCGTCCTGGCATAGAGATTTCCGAAGGTTGATAGACCCCTTCGCCAACGCGGCCACTCGTCGTCAAGCGAACCGCCGGGGATGTAGCGTGAACCCAGGGCGACGTCAGCCTCTGCCAGGCTGGCAGCCAGCTCCGCTATCTTGCGGGGGTCGTGCGACAGATCCGCGTCCATCTGGAGGACCGCATCCGCTCCTGCCGCAAGCACCTGCCTCATGCCGGTCAGATACGCGGAGCGCAGGCCATCCTTTGCACTGCGGTGGATGACTCCCAGCCGCGGCTCACGTCTCGACAATCCCTCCGCCAAAGCACCCGTTCCGTCCGGGCTATTGTCGTCGACAACCAACACGGAAAGGTCCAAGGGAAGCGCAAATAGAGCGGAGACCAGATCAGGCAGGTTTTCCGCCTCATTGTATGTTGGCACTACCACCGAAATTCGCAAGCCTGCGCTCTAGGACATGGGTTCTTTTGGGATCATGAACACACACGCCGGGTCGCCAACCGCGATGCACCTGGTTTCGTTGACCCGGAATTCGTTCCCCCCGGAGACCCATTTCAGAGACTCCAGCAGCAAGCCGGCGGCTACATAGCACACTGGCTTCTGTTCGTTGCTTCGTCCCCAGCAACAAGGGCACTTGAGAATGGTCCAGATGAATTCCCCGTCCTTCTCTTCGACCTTGGTCTCTTGATCCGTCAACTGGACGAACATCTTGGCGAACGCGTTCAACCCGATGCGGAGCTTGGCCTGAAGCGGCAGGACGACGAAGGCCAGGTCAGCGACGCCCGCCAGGGCACCAAAGTTCTTCAGGGCGTCTGAAAACGTTGCGCGCCCGGCCCGCAGCGCCAGGCCTCGGCCACCTCGCGGTCCGTACATCTCCTCGAGCGCCACTCCTATGGCCGAGAGCGCTGAGAAATCAAAGCCCTTCTCGAGGTTGTCCGGCGGATAGCTGTCCACGTAGTGCGAGAGGCCGGCAAGATTCAAGATCGCGTTCAGTCCGTTCTTGCCCATCACATCTTCCAGCGACTTGATCGTAATTAGGCCGAACTTGTTGGGGTAGTACAGACCGCTTCTTGGACGAGAAACCATCATTTTCCGCCTAGATAAGCCTGGTCAAGTCCTCCGCGGCGCGGCGCATATCGAGAAAGACAAGCCCAAGCTTCGCGTGCTCGGTCGCCAAGGTGGTCAACACGGCATGCCGCCCGACAGAGATCAGTATTACGTATCCCTTTTCGCCCTTGATATACACTTGCTCAAGGCTCCCTCGCCCCAGCTCGCCCGCAATACGCTCCCCCAGGGAGAGCATGGCTGCGGACATAGCGGATACCCGGTCCTCCTCCACGTCCCGCGGCAAGGCTGAGGCAATGCTTAGCCCGTCTACACTCACAACCGCCGATGCTTCGATGTCGGGAGAAGATGCCTGCAATTCCCGCAATCGGTCCACCATTTGCTGCGTTCGCGTCTTCGACACAACCACCCTCCAGGACGCGAGCGAGACGCATGCCGCGGGCTGATGGACTCCAGTCGCGTGCCAGGCTCGCGGTTTTATTCTAGCACACGGCGAAGGCATGTCAAGTTCAACATGCCCGGGCAGTATAATCGGCCAGATGATTTCACATCGCTGGTGGCCGCTCAGCGTGGTGCTGGTTCTTCTGCTCGCGCCGACGCCGGTGGCGACAGCGCAGACGGATGCCCCGCAGCCTGAACCGGACAGCGGTGCCGTGGTGTGCGCTCCCGGCGTCCATCTTTCCCCACCAGATGATTGCCTCGGCTTGGGCCCTTCCGCCTACCTGACAGAGCTGGCCCGCGCCGGCCTTACTGTGCCTGCAAGTCCTCTGCCAGCATCCAAACCGGACCGCGCTTTGAGCGACATACCATATCGATACTTCCACGTCATATCCGATGATCCCGTCCCCATCGGCAGTGCGCCCGGCGCCGGGGGAGGCCAATCGTTCTTCCCGGGCTTCGTCTACATTGGCTACGTCGATCGGGTCGATACGGGCAGCGGCGTCTACTATCTAATGCAGAACGGCGGATGGGTGCCTGGGCGGGGCGAGCGGGTTGGCGAGATTCCGCTTTTTCAGGGACTTGAGTTTCGCTTTACGCCCCGGAGCTCCTTCGGATGGACGTTCGAAGAGATTCCCGTCAAGACCGGTCCGGGCTACAGCAGCCCGGAGACGGGAAGGCGGCTCCTTCCCTTCACCATCATTCAGATCTTCGCAACCCAGCAGAACGAAGACGCTGAATGGAACTTGATCGGGCCGGACCAATGGGTTGAGGCACGCAAGGTTGCCCAAGTCGTCCTCAACACCAACTCCCCCGAGGGCAAAAACGATTCCGCCCGATGGATTGAGGTCAACCTGTCGGAGCAGACCCTGGCTGTGTACGACAACCACAGGCTGGTCTTCGCCACGATGATCGCCAGCGGCGTCGAGCCCTATTGGACCCGGCCCGGCGTCTATCAGATCTATAGCAAGATCGAGTCTGAGACGATGCGCAACAACGATCCATCGGACTTCTACTATCTGGACAATGTTCCCTGGACCATGTATTTCGATGGCCCCCGTGCTCTGCATGGTGCATACTGGCGCACTCGGTTTGGTTATCCCCAATCCCACGGCTGCGTGAACCTCTCAGTCGGAGATGCCCACTGGCTCTTCGACTGGGCGCTCCAGGGCGATTGGGTCTACGTCCACGATCCGTCCGGGCAGACGCCCACTGATCCGGCCCTGTACACGGGCGGCGCGTATTGATTGCTGCATAGGTTACGCTACATATTAGACGCTCAGGGAATGGAATGAGCAGGCGACGGGGGATTCACACCGGGGTGCCGATGCGCGGCTTCTCCATCTTCGATAGAATGACGGGCTACCGGAGGTGGGTCCAGATGCTGGCCAGCCTGCGCAAGTTTGCCGCCGACGAGGTGGCCCAAGAGCGCCTGAAGATCCTGCGGTTCTACGAGGAGCATGGGGAGGCCCAAAGCCGGAAGTACTTTGGGGTCAGTCGAAAGACGATCCATGTCTGGAGGAAGAAGCTGGCTGCGGCGGGCCAGCGCCTAGGCGGGCTGGCAGCACACTCCACGCGTCCTCGGCG